>CAZOZU010000235.1:0-4162 GCA_964584355.1 uncultured Rikenellaceae bacterium | reverse complement strand
CGAATTACTGTAGCAATAGCATGAGTTGTTTCAGGAGCAGGGATTATCCCTTCTGTTTTGGCAAATAGTATTCCGGCTTCATAACTCTCCAATTGATTTAAATTCATAGGTGAAAGAAGGCCTTCCTGTGTAGCTTTACTTACAAGGGGTGCCATGCCATGATATCGTAGACCACCGGCATGTATGGGGGCAGGCACAAAGTTGTGACCTAAAGAATACATAGCAACCAGAGGTGTCATTTTAGCTGTATCTCCGTGATCATATACATAAGGTCCTTTGGTTAATGTTGGACAGGATGCAGGTTCAACCGGTATAATATCGATTTCATCTCCATGCATCTTATCATACACAAATGGGAAGGCTAGTCCTGCAAAATTACTACCTCCTCCGGCACAACCGACTATTACGTCAACTTTCTTTTCACCTGCAATTTTAAGTTGCTTCTTTGCTTCAAGACCTATGATTGTTTGGTGCATCATCACGTGATTCAATACACTGCCAAGTGAATATCTGGTTTTACCTGATTTGTCAGTGACAGCTGCTTCGATTGCTTCACTGATAGCTATTCCAAGACTACCCGGTGTGTCGGGAGTTTTTTCCAGGATGGCTCTTCCTGCCTGGGTTTCGTTACTAGGACTCGCCACACATGTGGCACCCCATGTTTGCATCATAAGCTTTCGGTAAGGTTTCTGGTCAAAGCTTATCCTTACCATAAATACCTTACATTCAAGCCCAACCAGAGAACAGGCAAATGCCAGGGCACTGCCCCACTGACCGGCACCCGTCTCAGTTGTCAGACGTTTAATCCCAAATTCTTTATTATACCATGCCTGGGCAACTGCTGTATTAGGCTTATGACTACCAGCTGGTGATAAACTCTCATTTTTATAATAGATCCTGGCCGGGGTTCCGATAGCCTGTTCCAGTTCAAATGCTCTGTATAATGGAGAAGGACGCCACCTTGTAAGTATTTCCAGGATTCCTTCAGGGATATCTATCCAGCGTTCTGTGCTGTATTCATGTTCAACCAGGTTCATTGGAAAAACAGGTGCCCAGGCTTCTTCCGGTACCGGTCCGTCCGGACTCATAAAGGGTGGAACTTTGATGTCGGCAGCCAGATTATACCATTGTCTGGGCATCTCGCTTTCATTTAATAAAAACTTTCTTATCTTTTTCATTTTTAAATTAATTAAGGTTATAAAATAAAAAAGGCACGCCGTGAAAAGCGTGCCTGTAAAAAAATATCTTAAAAAAGGTTATACAATGGCCTGTTTCACAGCTTTATCTGTTAAGCTGCACCAGCACCAATTATATATCCTCATTGTTATCATGGATGCAAAACTAAATAAAAATTTTAATTCAATGCAAAAAAATATAAAAAATTTAATATTTATATTGATTTTAAATAAAATATTTATCTGAATACCTTATTCTAACATTATTCATAAACCAGGGCACCAATCTGTTTAAGATCATCAAAAAATGAGGGGTATGATTTGGCAATACATTGATAATCCCTTATTGTTATCCTTCCGGAAGCCCCAAGTGCAGCTATAGATGCTGCCATGGTTATACGGTGATCATTATGTGAGTCAACAACTGCACTTCCAACCTTTCCCCCGGTAATAAGCATGTTATCTCCACTAAGTTCCACTCTAATATTCATTTTGTGAAATTCTTCTTTCAAGGCACTTGCCCTGTTGCTCTCTTTATGGACAAGACGTGACACTCCTTTTATTATAGATGTCCCGTTACAATATGCGGCGAGAGCAACAAGAGGAGGGAAAAGATCGGGTGATTCGGTAGCATCAAAATTGAATGCCTTCATATCCGATTTTACGACTCTTACCGAGTTTTCTTTTATACTCATTTTAACACCGGCAAGATCCAGAACAGTCAGTATAGCTTTATCACTTTGCCTGCTATCTGGGTGAAGACCGCAAACTGTCAGTTCACCGTTAATAGCTCCTGCAGCAAGAAGGAGTGCACCCCCGCTCCAGTCACCCTCAATAGTAAATTCTGTAGGAATATATTTCTGGTTGCCTTTTATTTTAAAGAGAGTGTAATTATTATTTTGAATGGTTATTCCAAATTCATCAAGTACCTGGAGTGTCATATCAATATATGGCTTGCTCTTGAGGTTTTTTACATGTATTTCAGAGTCATTTTCCAATATCGGCAGAGCCATCAGCAGTCCGGTAAGGAGCTGTGAGCTTACAGAACCGTCAATCTCGCATTTTCCGGCTTTCAATGGACCCCTGACGATGAGCGGCAGAAATCCTTCTCTGGTGCTGCACTTTACTCCCAGTTGACTGAGAGCCTCCTCTATCATCGACATTGGTCTTTTTATCAGTGAACCCTTCCCTGTAAGAGTAATCTCCTCATCGTTCAAAGCTGCTATTGGCGAAAACATACGGATTGCAAGTCCTGATTCTCCACAATTAAGTGTTTTTCCCCTGGGCCTACCTGAACCCCTTATTTTCAGGCCTTTACCTTCGCTCTGTATTTCTGCTCCAAGGAGAGAAGCCATATTTAAAGCATCCAGTGAATCATCACATCCGGATGGATTTAGAACAGTAGTTACACCATTGGTCAGTAATGCTGCAGCTATAGCACGCTGTGTCATGCTTTTTGATGGAGGAGCATTAACATCACCTACAACCTTCGATGGTTCTATTACTTTATCCATTGGATTTGTATTGTTTACATATCTTTTGTTTTTTTAGGGACACCATTATTCATGATCTTCATCTGATGGTTGATCGACTCCTGGTGAATGGCCTTGAAAATTGTATCAATAAGTTCGGTGCTGAGACCTTTTGCCTGACCATGATTCATAGCCCTTTTTACAATTTCATCCCAGCGAACACTCTGTAAGATAGTAATATTATTTTCTTTTTTATAATGACCTATTGTTTCTGCAACTTTCATACGCTGTTCAATGAGATCGATCAGGTGATCATCATAGATATCGATTTGCTGTCTTAGTTCTCCGAGAACATCAAGAATTTTAGGGTCGGATGTTGAAGGGTTACGTAAAATTAGCCGGCTCAGCAGCTCCTTCAGGTCATTCGGTGTGAGTTGTTGAAGAGGGTCGCTCAGTGCTTTGTCAGGATCAAAATGTGATTCGATCATCAATCCATCATAGTTAAGATCCAGAGCTTTTTGTGATATCTCATGGATGTACAACCTGCTTCCGGCAATATGGCTTGGATCGCATATCAGTAGAATATCCGGTATCCTTCGACGGAGCTCAATTGGCAACTGCCAGTTTGGCTGGTTTCTGTAGGTTGTCTTCTCATATGCTGAAAAACCTCGGTGTATAGCCCCCAATCGCTTAATACCTGCCCTGGAAATCCGTTCTATAGCCCCAATCCACAACTCAAGGTCAGGATTTACAGGATTTTTGACGAGTACCATCACATCTACCCCGTTCAGAGCATTTGAGATTTCCTGTACTGTAATAGGACTAACAGAAGTTCGCGCACCGATCCAAAGCATATCGATACCATATTTAAGTGCCTCGTATACATGTCGTTCGTTAGCCACTTCAGTACCTACAAGAAGCCCGGTCTCTTCTTTTACATTTTTAAGCCACTTTAATCCTTCCAGTCCTATACCTTCGAAAGTATTGGGCCTTGTGCGCGGTTTCCAGATACCTGAACGGAAAACAGACACTTTTTTAAGCTGTGCCAGTTGCCTGGCAGTTTCCATTACCTGTTCTTCGGTTTCGGCACTACATGGACCTGCAATAAGAAAAGGTCTTCCTTTAAAACCTTTCCAGTCCTTTATCTGTGAGGTATCAAGTTTTACTACCATTTTGTCGATGAATTAATTTAATATCTTCTGTATCTTATTTGCCTCTTCCATCAATGATTTTAATCCCTCCATATTTTTTTTGGATATCATCTCTTTGAAGAGATTCATTTTTTCTATATATGTATCGATCACCTCAATTATATATTCTGCATTCTCTGAAAATATCGGTGCCCAGGTATCAGCATTGCTTTTAGCCAGACGGACAGTACTTTCAAAACCACCTCCTGCAAGCGTCAGAATGTTCTCCTCGTCATTTTCTTTTTCAAGCACACAAAGAGCCAGTGAAAAAGATGTAATATGTGAAATATGTGAAACATATGCCACATGAACATCATGAACATAA
>CAZOZU010000234.1:0-4193 GCA_964584355.1 uncultured Rikenellaceae bacterium | reverse complement strand
CCCCTCTATTGTGCATTGACCTCCCAACCCCGACCCCCTCTATTGTGCATTGACCCCCCAACCCCCCTAAAGGGGGGCTATTAACCCATAAGTAAAAGTATTTCAATAGGATCAGGGTTTTAAGCCCCCCTCAGGGGGCGAGCCCCGAGCACTCGGGGCTGGGGGTATTTATCTATAGGGGGTAGGGGGTATTCCCTTTAGCGGGCATTCCGCGAAGGGAAATGAGGATCATTCCCCCAGTTTCTCCGAAATTACCTTCTGTACTTCAGGGTCTTTCAGTTTTTCCCGGGTTTTCTTATAACCCATATCAAATAGTTGATCTGCCTTTTCAACTTCAAGTATTCCAAATTTTGTAATTTCCGAAGGAGCAATAAGCAAATCAAAATTCTTACGTTTTTCCTCTGCCTCTTTTGCCTGGTTGAGCATGAATGTTCTGACTGCAATGCTAATAAGTCCTGAAGTAGTTGCTTCATAACCTACAGGATTCACAAAAGATCCGATTAGCAGACTACAATTATTTTCGACAGGTTTAATAGGAAGATTATCAAGTACTCCGCCGTCGACATAATATATTTTATTGATTATTACAGGTTTAAACATCACCGGAATACTTGAGGATGCTATCACGGAAGTGATCAGATCACCTTTTGAAAAATAGACAGGTTTGCCATTATTAAGATCTGTGGCACAAACAATTAAGGGTATTTTTAGATCTTCGAATCGCTTTGCCTTCAGATTTGCTTCAAGCAATTTATTGATGCCGGATATCTCGAGTATTCCATCACGAGGCAGAACGGGACGCATATAATCAAGTCTGCTGTTCCTGGTCATTCTTTTGAGTATCTCTTTAGGGGAGTGGCCATCACAGTACATCACTCCCGCCAGGGCACCCGCACTGGTTCCGGATATTATATCAGGATATATACCGGCCTCATTCAATGCCTGAAGTACTCCCAGGTGGGCAAAACCCCTTGCTCCGCCACCGCTGAGGACAAGACCGGTTTTATATTTTTTATCCATAGTGGATATTAATGAAATATTTACTCCCAGCCGTTCTTTATTCCATGTTTTGCTATATATCCTATGGCTTCTATTTCATATATTAAACCGTTCCGGATCTTGAAGACATGTGCTGCCGGCAGGTCAAAAGGCCCCCATGTATTAGCTCGTTCTGTAACTCCGGGTACACCTATGATCTTCATTACTTTTGGTTCTCCGTTATGAACAAACATGGAATATGCAAAAACCAGTCCCAGTTCCTCATCCACAGCAATAAACCGGCGGCGGTTGATATCGGATATATAACTCATAACCCCGGTGCTTAGCTGATCGCTGCAGCTCATCTTTCTGAAGACAGAAAAATCATCTTCTGCTGCCTCTTCGGGAGTCTGTGTCTGATCATTGGCGGTAATTGATCCGTTTTCCCTGCGCTGTGATTCATCGGCAAAAGGGCAAATTGTTCCGTCATCCTGAATTATAGCCTCATAATATGAATTTGCAATCTTGAGCATATCTTCCCTCGGCACTCTTTCAGCAGGATCGACCGGTTCAGTCAATCCTGGTCTGACCTGTGACATGTTTGGATGCAGGGGCTGGTCGTCTGAATGTAAAACAAGATGATCGATCTCTGTTATCTTTCCATCAACAACCTTTAATCGTGCACCAAGGATTGCGGGTTTATTATTTTCTTCTATAACCCCCATAAATCCAACCTGTCCGGCAACAGGATCGGCAACAAAAATTTTAAATTGTGTTGGTCCGCCTGTAGCTGTTTCCCAGAGGCCTTTTCCTATTGGGATAACTTCTGTGTTTTCAACGAGTTTAACATCATTGGCCAAAGGCACAACAGAAGAATCTTTGTTTGCCAGAGCTTCAAGATATTGTTCCATCAGGGAAACAAGAGCAGGCCTGTCCAATTTCTTATCAGCGGAGCATGATGTGAAGAGAGCTATTGAAAGAAAAAATCCAATGAATAAAATGTTCTTTTTCATATCAGATTATTATAAATTTGAAATTCACTGCAATACCAAAAGTAAGATTTTCAGAAACAAATCTTTAATACTATTGTTATTACTTTTATATGATTAAAAAAAAATACCATGACTTTTACATTACAACCCGGACAAAAGGCGATAGATTTTAAGCTTACCTCTACAGAAGGAAAAGAATACACTCTTTCAGACTTCGATGAATATAAATACCTGGTTGTTTTCTTCACCTGCAACCATTGCCCGTATGTTATTGGCTCAGATGAAGTTACAAGGGCGACCGCGGAAAAATACCATGACAAAGGAGTAAGGTTTGTCGGTATAAATTCAAATAGTGAAAAGACCTATGCCGAAGATAGTTATCCTAATATGGTGGCACGTATGGAAAGTTATAAATTTCCATGGCTATATCTTTATGACCGGGATCAGAGCATTGCAAGGGCATACGGTGCTTTGAGGACACCACATTTTTATGTTTTTAATGAAGAGAGGGTTCTTGTTTATACAGGCAGGGGAGTTGATTCTCCGAGAGATACATCAAGGATGACAGTTAATGACCTTGACAGAGCCCTTGATGAACTGACCTCCGGAAAAACAATATCTGTTCCCGTAACCAATCCCATTGGGTGCAATGTCAAATGGGAGGGAAGGGATGCACACTGGATGCCTCCTGAGGCTTGTGACCTTGTATGACTTTATTAAGAACTGAAACCGGGAGTTTACAAACTAAATGTCTATCTTTAAAGCTAATCATTAATTACAGGTAAAATGAAAAAAAGACTATTAATTTTATTATTCATTTCAGGTATGATTGGTTTGTCTTGCCAGCAAAATGTAAAGAAAGATCAAACAGAACCCGAGACAGCTCTTAATGCTTCAGTAAAAGGTAAAATGATAATAGCCAAGGTCTTTATCAAGCCAGGAAGTGAAGCTGAATTTATTTCAGCAGCAAAGATGATGATCGAAAAATCAAACAAGGAGGAGGGTTGTTTGGAATATATGCTTTATCAGGATCCATATGAATCAACAAATTTTATTTTTGTTGAGAAATATGTAGACCAGGCTGCAATAGATATTCATTTTGAAACTTCATACTTTGCGGAGTTTGGAGATCTTATAGCTGATATGACAAGTAAGCCGACAGAGATCAAAATCCTCGGTATTACTGATGAAGAATGAATTTAATCAGACAAAATACGGATAAGCCTTATTTAGATAATTAATAATCAAGGAGAACAGAATTATGGATGAAAAAGTAAAATGTAATGCATCGGGCGGTGCTGTTTATGGTTTGGGATTTATCGGCGCAGCCATTTATTTTATTTCAACGGCTACAGGTTTCTGGGTAGGTGTATTAGGTTTTCTTAAAGCTATTGTATGGCCTGTATTTATGGTTTATGAGGCATTTAAGTATTTAGGGGCCTGAAATTAATCAGTATTAGTTAAATTTTTTCTCACTCGGTTTATTATCAAGTACTTGAGATTATAAATACCGACAACTTGATAGTACCGTGTAGTAAATATATTTGTGATTGGATTATGGTATAGATATATTTACGATCTTTTATCATAGTCAGAATAATATCGAATGTTAAAATCCTTTCTTGTATTAATTTGTTTTAGCTTCTCCCTGTATTTATTTTCCCAGAATAATCCCCCGATTGCTGATCCGGGAGATAACTATTACGGTACCCGTAATGGAGATGATGCTATACCGGTAACACTTCATGCCTATGATTCTTATGATCCCGATATGCCTGATGATGAAATCACGAAATATAAATGGGATACAGATAATGATGGCCTGTATGGTGCTGATGACACTGACGGCTCTTATCTGTATAGCGGCGAATCAGACGCCGAGGGTATAGAAATAGAAATTCTTACCGACTGGTATCCAGGTAATACTTACTCAATCTATCTTATTGTAGAAGATAATTTTGGAGCAACATCGTCTGCTGCATCAACAACTGTAAATATCGTTGCGTATGGTACTTCAATTCCTATAAATATTATTAATGTTACTTATGATAATTATGTAAGCGGTGACGGAATGTTTAAACTGAAAATATTACATCCTTATGCAAATGCTCAAACATTCGATGCATCGTTCATAATGTATCCGGAAGACGTTACATTAGATTGTTTTGATGAGGAAGATAATCCAGTTACTCAACTTAACTATCCCGGAGGAAACGTAAAAAC
>CAZOZU010000233.1:0-4197 GCA_964584355.1 uncultured Rikenellaceae bacterium | reverse complement strand
ATAATACAGATCAACTCCAAGTCGGGCCTCAGGGGCAGTAACCGAAATTTCGCATATTCGGGCGCTAAATTCGGAGGTATAGGGCTGACACAGTCTTTTGCAATGGAACTGGCTCCTTTCAGGATAAAGGTCAATTCAATATGTCCGGGTAATTTTTATGAAGGACCCTTATGGTCTGACCCAAAAAATGGATTATTTGTCCAGTATCTGAGAACGGGCAAAGTACCGGGAGCAAAAACCATTGAAGAGGTCAGACAGTATTATGAGGACCAGGTACCTATGAAACGGGGTTGCAGATTCGAGGATGTCATGAAAGCCATTCTTTACCTGGTTGATCAGGAATATGAAACAGGTCAGGCTCTGCCTGTAACCGGAGGACAGGTGATGTTGAGATGAAAACAAAGGCAGTAAGGATATACGGTAAAAAAGATCTGAGGCTTGAGGAATTTGAGCTTCCCGAGATAAAGGATAATGAAATACTTGCACAGGTTATCTCCGATAGTATCTGTATGTCATCATACAAAGCTGCCTTACAGGGAGCTGACCATAAACGTATTCCTGATGACATTGCTGAGAATCCCACTATCATTGGCCATGAGTTTGCCGGTGTTATACTCAAAGCAGGTAAGAAATGGCAGCATATTTATCATGAAGGGGAGAAGTTTTCAATTCAACCTGCAATGGCACATACCGGAACTCTTGATGCACCCGGTTATTCTTATCGTTACATAGGGGGTAATGCCACCCATATAATTATTCCGGATATTGTGATGGAAGCCGGATGTCTTTTACCATATAAGGGAGAAGGATGGTTTCCGGCTTCTCTTGCGGAACCTGTATCATGCATTGTCGGAGCCTTTAATGCAAACTACCATATTCCACCAGGCACCTACAAACATGAAATGGGAATTAGAAGAGGTGGAAAACTTGCCATTCTGGCCGGTGTAGGACCAATGGGACTTTGTGCTGTTGATTATGCTCTCCATCAGGATCGTAAACCTTCAATGATTGTAGTGACCGATATAGATGAAAGCCGCCTGTCAAGAGCAGCCTGCCTCTTCACACCTGAATATGCAGAAAAAGAAGGTATTAAATTGCATTTTATCAATACAGCAGAGATGACTGATCCTGTCAGGTATCTTCGTAATCTTACAGGAGGAAGCGGGTATGATGATGTCTTTGTATTTGCTCCGGTTAAACAGGTTGTGGAACAGGGTGACGGCATCCTTGCTTTTGACGGATGTCTGAATTTCTTTGCCGGACCGACAGATCCAAACTTCAGTGCAAAATTCAATTTCTACAATGCTCATTATGCTTTTACACATATTGTAAGCACATCAGGCGGAAATACTGATGATATGCGTAAATCGCTGAGACTCATAGCTGAAGGCAGGATAAATCCGGCAGTGATGATAACTCATATCGGAGGATTGGATGCTGTTGTCGATACAACCCTGAACCTCCCGAAAATTCCCGGAGGTAAAAAGCTGATTTATACTAATATATCATTGCCTCTTGTTTCGCTATATAAACTGAAGGAACTGGGAACCCACAATAAATTTTACTCTGAACTGCATGAAATTGTTGCTGGAAACGACTATATCTGGTCCATTGAAGCAGAAGAATACCTGCTGTCCAATGCAAAAGCTATATAACCCCCTGCCTTCCGGCAAACAGGCCTTTAGGGGGTCATCTTCTTCGCAAATTCCCGAGAGATATAATTCTCATAACTCATACATACATCACTGGCAAAATCAACTCCGGTGGAAATAATTTTCGACCACTCCTCCTCTCCTATTTTGTTGAGTTGTTCAATAGAAATATTATTTCTGTAGATTGCCGCTATCATACCGGCATTGAAATTATCGCCTGCACCAATTGTACTCACCGGGTTTAATTTCCTGACCGGAAATCTTCCGGAGAAAAAGGATGTCCTCACATAAACTGCCTCAGCACTGGCAGTATATACAAGGCAATTACAATATTTCCTGGTCACTTTCCATGCTTCATCCGGGGTATCTGCATTAAAGATATTTTTAAAATCCTCATCAGATCCTCTTATGATACGGGCCATCTGCATGTTTTCAATTATCAGTGGTTTAAGTTCCTCAAGCTCTGATGCATGTGCCAGCCTGAAATTAGGATCATACATCACAATTGCTCCCTGCTTCCCTGCAATGCTGATAAAATCAGTGAATTTCTTCCTTATCTCCGTAGTTATGGCATAAATTGAACCACATAGTATTATATCATCTTTATTAACGAGAGGAAATCCCATCTCGAGTCTTTTTAAAGGATAGTTTTTATAGAAAGTGTAACTGGCATCATTCTTTTCATTCAGCATAGCTATTGCCAGGGCTGTATTGCCTTCCATATAATGGTCAACAAAGCCTGTTCCCACCCCGTTATTGTGAAGGAAGTCATCAATTATATTTCCGATGTCATCATCGGCATATTCGCTTACAAGATAAACAGGCAATCCGATACGTCCCAATGACACAGTACTGTTTAGCATAGCTCCCCCGGGTTTTGCAGCCTGAGGCTGGCTGTTTTTGAAGATTATATCAAGAAGTGTCTCGCCGATTGCATATATCTTTCGCATAGTTATTATTTTGATATGAATGAACCGTTAATTTACAAAATAAAAACTCAATGTATTAATTATATTTGTCAAAGAAAAAATTTACGATCATGAAGGCAATGATGCTTACCGGGATAAGGAAGATGGAGATGATAGATGTTCCTGATCCTGTGATCAGTAATCCCGGGGATGTAAAGATAAGAATGTCTGCTGTTGGTATTTGCGGATCAGACATTCATTATTATACCAGAGGAAATATAGGATCACAGGTTGTAAGCTATCCATTCACTGTAGGACATGAAGGTGCCGGTATTGTTGAGGAGACAGGATCTGCAGTTACAAGGGTCAAACCCGGAGATCGGATTGCCATTGAACCTGCACTCTCATGTCATGTATGTGACCAGTGTCTTGCCGGAAGAAAACACACCTGCCGTAAGATCAGGTTTCTGGGGTGCCCCGGGCAGGCAGAAGGATGTCTGTCGGAATATATTGTCATGCCTGAAGAGAATTGTTTTCCCCTGTCACAGGAACTTACTCATGATCACGGTTCTTTATCTGAACCTCTCTCAATCGGTCTTTACTCAGTTAAGAAAGCTGATCAGATATCCAAATCTGTGATCGGGATTCTGGGATTCGGTCCTATAGGCATGAGTGTTCTTCTTGCTGCCAGAGCCTATGGTGTTGGAAATATTTATATTACAGACAAAATAGATGCTCGTCTGGGAATTGCTGACAGGAAGGGTGTTACATATACTGGCAATCCACTCAATGAAGATATTGTTGATGCCATTCTGAAGAGTGAGCCTCATGGTCTTGATTATGTCTTTGAGTGTTGCGGTGATCAGGAAGCACTCGACCAGGCTGTAAAACTTCTCAAACCGGGAGGAAACATTATTGTGGTTGGTATTCCTGAATGTGAAAAATGGGCAGTTGGAGTTGATGATACCCGCCATAAGGAAATATCAATATTATTTGTAAGGAGAGAGGTGGATTGTGTCGGTCCCGTGCTCGAGATGATGAAAACAGGGAGAATAGATACCCGGAATATGATAACACATCGCTTCCCTTTTTCAAAAACCCGGGAAGCTTTCGATCTTGTTGCAGGCTATGAAGATGGTGTTATGAAGGCAATGATCGATTTCTAATCAGGAAGACTTCTGTACCTCATAAGTGCTTCAATAAAATAGTAATCGGCGTAGGTAAGTGGAACATCCACTTCACTGTTTCCCGGTAGTGACCCAACACTATGTTTCAGGATAAAATTACTATTTTCGCCCAACCGGGCTATGTAAGAAGGTGAAGCAAGACTTCTAAGCTGTGTCTCTGCTACCTGCCTGTATTTTTCCCCTGATTCGGGGTCAACCATTTTACTTAGTTCTATAAGTGCCGAAGCCATTATAGCACCTGCAGAAGCATCTCTCTTTGTTTCAGGGATACCCGGAGCATTGAAATCCCAGTAAGGGATCATATCGACAGGCATATTGGAATGACTTATAAGAAAATCAGCAATATGTATTGCATGATCCAGATACCTCTGCAGACCTGTTTCCCTGTACATAACCACAAATCCGTATAACCCCCAGCTCTGACCCCTTGACCATACAGATTCATCAGAC
>CAZOZU010000232.1:0-4213 GCA_964584355.1 uncultured Rikenellaceae bacterium | reverse complement strand
AGTTGTGGCAGTATCTGACAATGGAGCCGGTATCCCTGAGCCTTTGCAGCAGAAGTTGTTCACTCCCAATTTCACCACAAAATCATCCGGAACAGGTCTTGGGCTTTCAATTGCAAAGAAATATGCAGAGGGTGCCAGTGGAAGAATATGGTTTGAATCAGAAACAGATAAAGGAACAACCTTTTATGTCGAATTTCCACTTTTATATACTGTTGAAAAACCCGGAGAGGCTCCTAAAGTCTGAAACGAGACAACTATAAATATAATTATTTAGTTATATTAGCAGATCATTTGGAATCTTGATGGCAGAAAGATTGTCTGGTAATATTAAAAATCTAATATTGAGCCTGTTATTAGTAGCGGGTTCAGGCACATTGCTTTTCTCGCAAACCCCGATAAACGGTATCATAAACCAGTATGCAAGGGTCACTTCGATAGGAGGTGATAATGTTGTTATTGAAGATGAAGATCAGTTCGACCAGTTTGCTGTCGGCGATACTGTATTGCTTATCCAGGTGAAAGGAGCAAGGATCTATGCAAAAGAAGATCCTTCATATGGATTTGGCTATGATCTTTATGGACAACCAGGCATACATGAGTTTCTTACAATACTCTCTGTTGACGATGGTACGAATACAATTGTCTTCAGGAGTAATATAGTAAATACATCATTTGACACATTCGGGAATCTTCAGTTGATAAAAATACCGTTTTATAACTATGCTGTGGTGGATGGAGAACTTACATGCCAGCCATGGGACAGCACAACAAAAACAGGAGGTGTTCTTGCGGCAATAGTAGGAAGAACATTATCACTGAATGCGAATATTGATGTTACCGGTATGGGCTTAAAGGGAGGAGATTCAGTTTTGGGGCAAGGCATCTGTATTGAGACAAATCCGACATTATGGAATAAATATGCTTACCATGCAAGTACTGACAGTGCAGGGAATAAGGGAGAAGGGCTTACTGTAAATGTTGATATTTACGATGGGGATCCATATCCTCCTGTTTATCCTGGATTTGCAAAGGGTAAGGGAGCAAATTTTACCGGTGGTGGCGGTGGTAATGGTAAATTTTCAGGTGGTGGCGGAGGCTCCAATTATGGGGCCGGAGGAAAAGGAGGACGTGAATCAAATACCTGCAGTGTCCCATCTCCTGGTGGTCTTGAAGGTAAAGAGATCACGGGTACAGGAATGGATGGAGGAATATTCATGGGAGGAGGAGGAGGATCCTCAACATATACTACAGGAACTTCGGTCCCTGGAGGTAACGGCGGGGGTATAATAATCCTGGTAACCGATACCTTGATGGGAAATGGTTATAGTATCCTTGCAAATGGTGAAACACCAGGCACTGCAACAGGTGAAGCAGGAGCAGGAGGTGGTGGCGGAGGAGGGTCAATAGCAATTTACCTTCAGAGTTATTCCGACAATACAATAACTTCAGACATAACACTATCTGCAAGCGGAGGTAAAGGTGGCAGCAATGAAGGGTATTTTGGTGAAGGCGGAGGTGGAGGCGGAGGCCTTATAACAACAAACAGTATAACTCAGCCGGCAAATGTGACAAAAACTGTTGTCGGAGGAGCTGTAGGCACAAGGCCCGGCTCAATTACCGGGACAGGTGGATTTGAAGGGAAAAAAAACACAAACTTTTCACCTGTACTGAACGGATTCCTTTTTAATTCCATCATATCATCTGTTACAGGAAACCAGATCGATTCTATATGCTCAAATGTTAATCCTCCAACAATCACAGGAACAAATCCCGCAGGCACAGGTCCCTTTGAATATAAATGGCAAAAAACTGATGATCTTGCAGCAGCACCTTCTATTATTCCCGGAGCAGATTCAAAAAATTATACTTTTCTTACAACCGAAGCAGATACTTTCTGGATAAGAAGAATTGTGACGGATAATGGTTCTTTCCCTATAATTACCGATACAAGCAAGTGGGTCAATATTATTGTTCAGCCGACTATTACAGGTAACCTTGTGGGAGAAGACACAACAATTTGCTACAATCAGAATCCCCTGAGCCTCATCCCTCTTAATGAAGGACCATCAGATGGTAATGGCATTTACCAATACCAGTGGATGCAGAGTCTTAATTCTGATATGTCAGAAGCAGTTGTATCACCAGGTACTTTTGACCAGGCATCCTATGATCCCCCGGCACTTACCGATACTACATACTATAAAAGAGTAGTTACATCGGGTCGCTGTGTTGACCATAGTTCTACTGTTATAATAACGGTTCTTCCTTCTATTACCGGGAATAGCTATACTAATTGGCCTGATTCAATTATTTGTGAGGGTTCCCTTTTTGATACAATGATACCTGATGCCCCGGGAAGCGGAAACGGGAGCTTCACTTTCCTGTGGCAGGACAGTATAGCTTCAGAAACGTGGAAAACATCAATAAATACAAATGATGCAGCAACATATACTCCCGACACATCAACATTTGCAGTCACCGAACAAAGATATTACAGAAGAGTTGTCTTTTCAGGTCCCGATAGTGTTTGCAGGAGTAACAGTCCTCCGGTGCTTATGACCAGGTATCACTACATTGAGAATAATGCTATTTCAAAAGACACAACAATATGTTCAGGTAGTATACCTCCCTCTTTGACAGGAAGCACACCAACTGCCGGATCAGGTAGTTACGAATATGTATGGCAGGACAGCTCAAAAGTGGCATCATGGACAATACAGGGAACCACAATATCGCCATACTCACCACCTGCCCTCACAGATACAACATGGTACAGAAGGATTGTCAATTCCTCAAAATGTGCAGATACGAGTAATATCATTGTAATTAATGTTCATAAACCAATAGCAAACAATATAGCATCACTGATCTCCGCATCGGGAAGCGATACAACAATTTGCAGCGGAGCAGTTCCGAACCTGCTAAAAGGAAGTGTCCCGACAGGTGGTACAGATTTACCGGGAGATTATGCATACCAATGGTTATCTTCGATCGATAACACTACATTTACCGATATATCAGGAGCTAATAATATTGATTATCAGCCGGGATCACTAACCGCTACAACATGGTTTAAACGTAAGGTTATTTCAGGGAAATGCTTTACTGAGAGTAATATAATTGAAATAATTGTACTTCCTGATATATCTGACAATGTCATTTCAAGCGATCAAACTGTATGTTATGGTACAGTTCCGGCCCAAATTACAGGTACCGGCCTTACAGGCGGGGAAGGAGGGACACCTACATGGATATGGGAGGAGAGTACTGACGGGATAAGCTGGACAGCAGCAGCAGGTACAAGTGATGAACAGAACTATTCACCACCTGCACTTAACGATCCGATGAAATACAGGCGTATAATTCTCTCAGGTCCTTATGATTGCTGCATGGATACCTCAGATATAGTAGAGATTGGAATTCATCAATTACCAACAGGAGCTATCACATCTGTTACCGATACAACCATTTGCAATGGTGGGGAAGTTATTTTACATGTAGATCTGACCGGTGCTTCACCATGGAAAGTAGTATACAAGGAGAATACAACAGATATCACAGTGGATAATATTTCAGCCTCAAGTACAGATATTAACCGGGTGCCTGAAGCAACAGCTGCAATGTCGACATTCAATTATTCACTGGTAACGGTTGAGGATGATAATGGCTGTATCGCCACATCACTGACAGGAACAAGAAAAGCCGATGTCTACAGGGTTCCGGTAGCTGAGGCTGGTCCTGATGACGAAGTGTGTGGGCCTGAATATACCCTTGCAGCTGTTCCGAGCGATGGAACAGGCAAATGGATATTCCCATCGAAAGTGCTGGAATCAGAAATAAACAATCCTGCGACAAGCATAAAAATTGACTCATCTTTTACGGAGGTATATGTCGCATATAAATTTTACTGGGAAGAGACAAACTGGCAATGCAAGGATAAAGACTCTGTAACCATAACATTTTATAACCGCATTGACAATATAGATGCAGGGAACGATACCTTATTATTCTCGTTCGATTATATAATGCAGTTGAATGCAGCTCCCATTGAGACTTTCGAAACCGGCAAGTGGAGTGTTATTACAGGTTCCGGTGATTTTGATGATGATACTGCAAACTATACAAATGTCAGGAACATATCAATGGGAAAAAACACCTTCAAGTGGGTTGTCACAAATGGTGAATGCATGCTTGAAGATATGATAGATGTAAC
>CAZOZU010000231.1:0-4240 GCA_964584355.1 uncultured Rikenellaceae bacterium | reverse complement strand
CCAGGCGATTTCCTGAATTACCATGTGCATGAACATTAATCCTGCCAAGCATTGAGCCCCGTACTATTTCAATTGAAGCAGGTTCGCCTATCCCTGCTGCATGATTGTATACAAGGTATCGCTGAAAGTCTTTTATCTGGTCATCATTAAGAACGATCTCTGAAAACTCCCCGATACCGGTGTTTACACCATACATTATTTCGTGTGCAACAATCTTTCTTTCAAGCATTGCGCGGCACTCGTTTATTCTCTTGCGGGCATCTGGGTGCAATTCTACTTTCTGCCCGTACCTGGCCACATTGACAACATCATAAATTGTCAGATCGGATCCTGTTATTATTAAATTTTCCATATGTGATATTTTAAAATATTATTAGCTGTTTTATTGTTTTAAAATTCTTCGCCGGGAATTATTCAAATCCATGATTTATTATCATTTTACAAATGAGAATAACTCGATATTAAGAATGATTTTAATTAGAATTATAAAGAGGAGATTCTGCCTCCTGGTCAAAAGAGCCCTGACCGGTTAATCTTTATCTTATATTCAAGTATCCAGCTTGGATGCATGGAATAGGTTTATAACATCAAAATTAGGATTTTTATTCTAAATGAAAAGTGTAAATTAGCAAAAACATCAAATAAAAAGACTATGAAAAACCTGATCTTCATTTTTTTGCTTTTAACTATTCCGATATTTACTCATGTTGTTGCCCAGGTAGCTGATGAAGCTTCTCTGGCAAAAGGAATGAATTTCATCAAAACAAATGTTTATTCATCTGAGGATGATGAAAGGATACTGGAACTTTATAAAGATCTCCGGGTAGCTGATGTTTCTGATGGCATGGATATGACGGGACTTCCCGGCACGGGATTAGTAAATCCTGATATACATGCTTCGTGGACTGATCCGGTGGATTTTAAACATGTTTTCAGGGGAATTGCGGTTACAGTGCGATATGTGCCTACCCAGCGTCCGGCTTTACCTGAACCGGGAGAAGAGTTTTCAGAATGGGAAGGTAACTTTTACAGCACAATATCAACTGAGGCATTTACACAGCTTATAAGACGGGGCACGGCAATAGTGATTGATGATGTTGAGGACAAGGATATTGGATCGATAGGCTCAAATAATATTCTGAACTGGTACAGAATGGGTGCTGTCGGAGTTGTTACTGATGCGGGAGCCAGGGATACTGATGAGGTTGGCCTTGAAGGAGTGCCTCTTTACCTTAGAAAGAAGGGAAGAGGAATCCGGCCCGGAAGAAATGAAATTGAATCGGTCAACCGGCCGGTAACAATAGGAGGGGTGCTGGTGTGTCCCGGGGATGTGGTAGTTGCTGATGGTGATGGCGTAGTAGTTGTGCCCCGTGTGGTAGCCGAACAGGTAGCAGCTTATGCAAATGAGATATTGAAAAATGATAAGGCAGGAAGAAGAGGTCTCTATGAAAGCCTCGGCCGGCCTCTTGATAAAACAGTAAAGTAACCTTCTGAATGCAAATCATTCCAGTTAACTCCTCATCTGGTTTAAAGAAATTTATCAGATTCCCGTACCAGCTCTATAAAAATGACAGGGTATGGGTGCCGCCATTGATTAGTGAAGTTTCCGGACAATTCAGTAAAAAAAGGAATCCCTCGCTTGAACACATTGATTATAAGCTTTTTATTCTTCATCAGGGTAACAGGATTATAGGACGAATTGCTGCATTCATCGACACGATCGCACTGGAAACATGGAAAGAACCTATAGGTTTATTTGGTTACTACGATTGTATTGACAACAAAGAGGCATCAGAAATTCTTCTCAAGACTGCTGAAGAATGGCTTAAGGGTAAGGGGATGAAATATATGCGCGGCCCCTGGAGCTTCGTCTCTCAGGAATGGGGCCTGGTGATCGAAGGATTCACTCCGTCACCAACAATTATGGCACCATATAATCCGGAATACTATATCAGTCACATGGAATCATTTAACTTACAGAAGGTTAAGGATCTGCTGGTTTATTACATGTCGGTAGAGGAGGGATATAAAATACCTGACAGGATAATGACGCTTACAGATGATGTTACGAAAAGGTATGATATACGTATACGCCAGGTTGATATGAAACATTATGATGATGAGGTGCTAAGAATAATTGAGCTATCGAACTTGAGCCTGATCGACAACTGGGGATTTACAAGTGTTACAAGAGCGGAAGCGGAGGCAATAGCCCGTGATCTTAAGCAGATAATTCATCCAAAAGGTGTTTTATTTGCTGAAGATAAACTGGGTAAGCCGGTTGGATTTGCCATAACAATTCCTGATATAAATAGCCTGATCAAAGGTCTTAAGGGACGGCTCCTTCCATTCGGATGGATGAAACTGCTAATTGGGCTGCCCCGATTGAAAAGATATCGTATGTTTGCCCTTGGTGTAATTCCCGAATACCAGCGTAAAGGAATTGACAGCCTCTTATACAGAGCAATATGCGAATCGCTTTACTCACCTGAAACATGGATGGAGATAAATTATGTACTTGAGGATAATGCCCCGATGAATAACGCAATCAGGAAACTTAATGCAAAACCACTCAGGAGATACAGGATATATCAGAAGGAGATGGAATGATAATTGATGAATGATTATTTATGATTTGATCGAAACTGTTTCTCCCTTTGAGGGGGGGTATCTTTAAACCATTTTATACACCCCTTTGCCTCCCTCAGGGGGGGAGGACCAGGTTTGCAAATCCGCGCTAGAAGAGTATAATAACCAGCAACCAGAATGCTCTACCATTTACTCGACATATTCTTCGTCATCTTCCATACATCACTGGTAATATTCAACCTTTTCGGATGGATATGGAAGAAAACAAGGTTCCTGAACCTTATTACCCTTGGTATTACAGGGGCATCCTGGCTTTTCCTTGGACTTATTGTAGGAACACTTGGTTATTGTCCGCTTACAGACTGGCATTTTAATATCCTCCGCAAACTTGGTGAAACTGATATTCCGATATCATATATTAAGTACCTTGCTGACAGGCTTACCGGTTTGAATATCGATGCTACCCTTGTGGATAATATAACACTTTATACCTTCCTGGCAGCATTATTAATGTCGATTGTTTTTAATATTCGTGATTATCTCAAAAGAAAAAGGAGGAAGGATCTTAAAATATTTTCCTGATAAGATATAGGATTAATGACAGGACTATACTTACCAGTAACATTGTTGTAATCGGTATATATAATTTAAAGTTCTCCCTTTCAATCCTTATGTCACCCGGTAAATGCCCCAGCCATCCTAACCTGTTTCCGGCAAAATATATTATTATTCCGGCAATCAGGAGAATTATACCAGCTATTATCAATATTTTCCCTGTCTGTTGCACCTTTCTTATTAGAGACGACAAATTACTACAAAAATAATAATTCACATTTTCCTGCCTCTCTATATGTTATTTTTATCTTTCTGTTATTTACCTAAATTTGCGCAAAATCTGAGGCAATGTATTGGATACACGATTTGCTTCTTAATGAATCTGCTGCACAGACAATATTTATTTACTGTATTGTTATTGTTGTTGGTGTATTACTGGGAAAGATAAGGATATTAGGCATATCGCTTGGGGTTGCTTTCGTATTGTTTGCCGGTATTGCAATCGGTCATTTAGGGATTACGGTAAATCCCCATGTTGTTGATTTTATTAGGGATTTCGGATTGATCCTTTTTGTTTTTTCCATTGGACTTCAGGTAGGTCCGGGATTCTTTGAATCATTTAAAAAAGGAGGTCTTACATTAAACCTTCTTGCCCTTACTATAATAATTCTTGGTGGATTAATAACAGTGATAATACATTTTATTACCGGGACATCACTTCCCATGCTTGTGGGAGTAATGTCGGGAGCCGTTACCAATACTCCCGGACTGGGAGCTGCACAACAGGCATTGATTCAGACGGGTGCGGAAAGTATCCCGGATATTGGCATCGGTTATGCAATAGCATATCCATTTGGCATAGTGGGAATTATCCTGACAATTGTAATACTTAGAAAAACTCTTAATATTAACCTTCAGAAGGAAATAAAAGAGTTCAACCAGGAAAAACATCCTGCTGAAGAGTTGCCGGGAAAGATTAATGTATTAGTAACTAATCCTTTGATATTCAATAAGACTATTCGCGAAATCAGTAACCAGATCACACAGGATATTGTGATCTCACGAATACTTCAAAAGGGAGAATTGATATCACCGG
>CAZOZU010000230.1:0-4265 GCA_964584355.1 uncultured Rikenellaceae bacterium | reverse complement strand
CTCACCTATGGATGCCCTGATCAAATATCACATAACAAATCTTGATCCCGTAAAATGATGTTAAAGCAGAAAAATACCGAAAAACAGGTTAGCATAACCGAATCATCTTCAAACTTTGATAATCTTGAAAAGATGACGGTTAAGAATTTACTGCTTAACATTAACCAGGAAGATTCAAAAGTGCATAAAGCTGTCCGAAAGGTAATACCGCAGATTGAAAACCTGGTAAAGCTGATAATTCCCAGGATGAAAAAGGGTGGACGCATTTTCTATCTGGGTGCCGGCACCAGTGGCCGGCTTGGTGTGCTTGATGCATCGGAGATACCACCCACCTTTGGTGTCCCCGGCACAATGGTAATAGGATTGATAGCAGGAGGAGAGACTGCCCTTCGTAATGCAATTGAAGCTGCTGAAGATGATCCTGAAAAAGCATGGAAAGAGCTGGAAATATTTAATATCAATAAAAATGATACAGTAATTGGTATTGCTGCCTCAGGAATCACACCATATGTAATTGGAGGTGTAAAAAAAGCAAGGGAGAAAGGAAACCTTACCGGATGCATTACCTGCAACCCGGGAAGCAGGCTGGCAAAAACAGCTGAAATACCTATTATTGCTGTGGTAGGACCTGAATTTGTTACAGGAAGCACAAGACTTAAAGCCGGAACAGCACAGAAGATGATCCTTAATATGATCACAACAACAGTGATGATCAAACTGGGCAGAGTAAAAGGGAACAAAATGGTCCACATGCAGTTAACTAACAGGAAACTTGTTGAACGGGGAACAAGGATGATTGTTGAGGAACTTAATATACAGAGAGAGGCTGCACGGATCCTGCTTCTTAAACATGGCTCTGTAAAAAAAGCACTTGAATATTACAGGAGAAAAATCCAATGAATCCAGAACATATTTTAAAAGCCTGAAATAGAACCACATTAACTTTTATAAACCAACTACAAGCAATGTATTATAAATTAAAAACATACATACTGTCTTTCATTTTATGCATGTCGGTTTCAGTAATCAATGCACAGCAAACTGATGAGCCTCCCTTTTTAAAGTATTTAAACCATCCCTGGGTGGATTCGGTTTTTTACTCACTGACTCCAATAGAAAGAATCGGGCAGCTCATCTGGATTGATGCTTATTCAAACCGCGATATCGGGGCCGATGTAAAGCTGAGCAACATGATTAAAAAGACCGGTGCCGGAGGAGTTATTTTCTTTGAGGGTAATGCAGCAAAGCAGACTGATATGCTTAATCACCTACAGAACATTTCAAAGGTGCCTTTATTAATTGCTGAAGATGGAGAATGGGGACTTGGAATGAGGCTTAAAGGAGTAACAGACTTCCCATGGCAAATGACACTTGGAGCTATAAGAAATGATTCGCTGATATACCAGATGGGAAAAACTGTTGCCTTACAATTCAACAGAGCAGGTGTACATATTAACCTTGCCCCCGTTGCTGATGTAAATAATAATCAAGGTAATCCTGTGATTAACTACAGGTCATTTGGTGAGAATCCCGATAATGTGGCCAGAAAAACACTCATGTATATGAATGGTTTACAGGACAATGGAATTCTTGCAACAGCAAAACACTTTCCGGGTCATGGAGATACTGAAACAGATTCCCATACAGGACTTCCTGTAATTCAACAAACAAAAGCAAGAATTGATTCAGTTGAACTGGTTCCTTTTAAAGCTCTTATCGATGCAGGCGTAACATGTATAATGCCAGGTCATCTTAATATACCTGCATTAGATTCTGCTCCAGGAATTCCTGCTACTTTCTCAAATGATATACTTACAGGGCTGCTAAGGGACGATCTGTCGTTTAGAGGATTGACAATATCGGATGCTATGAATATGGAAGGTATCTCTAATTATCCGACTCCGGAAGGTGCAGGTCTAATGGCTCTGAAAGCCGGAATGGATGTACTTGAATATCCCGAAGATCCTCTGAAAACCATTGATGAAATTGAAGACGGCATTAAAAATGGTTTTATTTCACAAGAAGAGATAGACAATAAATGTCGAAGAGTACTTGCATTAAAATACCATGCAGGCCTAAGTAAATACAATCCCGTTAATAAAGAGAATATTCAGGAAGAATTGTCACCCGTTACATCTATTGCACTTATTAGAGAATTATACGCAAATGCACTGACCCTGTTGAAAAATGAGAACAACCTAGTACCGGTAAAACATCTGGATAAGATAAAAATAGCTACGGTTGCTGTCAATAAAACAAGAACAACATCTTTTCAGCAAAGGATTATACAATATCTGCAGGCTGATAATTATTGTATTGATCCTTCTGATAGCCAGGCTGTGAATGTACTTTTCGATAAGCTAACTTCGTATGATCTGGTAATAGCAGGAATTTACGGAACCAATTATAGTCCACAAAGCGGATTTGGTATTAAGCCTGAATTAGCGGATTTTATTAGTAAATTAGTTGTTAATCAAAGGACCATTATCACATGGTTTGGAAATCCTTATGCCATCGCCAGGATTGAAGCCCTGAAAAATGCCGCCGGTCTGTTATTGGCATACCAGGAAAACAAATACACTGAAGATCTTTCTGCACAGCTTATTTTTGGAGGTATTGGGGCCAGAGGTGCATTACCGGTAACAATAAATGATATATGGCCTTATGATTTCGGAATATTAACACCGGGGAATATCAGGCTGCAATACGGACTTCCTGAAAATGCAGGAATATCATCAGTGATTCTTGAAGAAAAAATTGACTCAATAGTGAATTCAGGACTAAAGGCTAAAGCATATCCCGGTTGTGAGGTAATGGTAGCAAGAAAAGGAACAGTCGTGTTTCATAAGACTTATGGTTTTCATAACTATGACAACAGGATAAAAGTACATAAAGATGATCTGTATGACCTTGCCTCAGTAACAAAAGTATCATCAACCCTTGCCGGACTAATGCTCCTCGACAGTGAAGACAAATTTTCACCTGACGAAACTCTTGGTAACTATCTCCGCTATTACAGACATTCAAACAAAGAAGATCTCCTCATGTCTGATATATTAACACATCAGGCCGGACTTGTATCATGGATACCCTTCTGGATGGAAACAGTTAAAAAAACCGGGGAATTTAAAAGGAATATATATGCTTACAGGTCATCTGATAAATATCCGCTTGAGGTTGCTCAATGGCTCTTTATAAACAACAATTACAGGAAGAAGATCTTCAGGGAGATAAAAAAAACGCCTCTCGGTGAAAAGAAATACCTCTATTCTGATCTCGCTTTTATTATTTCACCGGAAATAATTGAAGAGCTTTCGGGAGAAGAATGGACTGAGTATGTTACCACAAATATCTATAAAAAACTAGGTGCCGGTGATATCTGTTTTAATCCATGGATGAAATATCCGTTGAGCCGTATTGTACCTACAGAATATGACTCCCTTTTCCGTAAGCAGCATTTGCATGGCACTGTTCATGATGAAGGAGCCGCAATGCTGGGAGGCATATCGGGCCATGCAGGCCTTTTTGCAACAGCCAACGACCTCATGAAACTTATTGAGATGTATCGCCGTATGGGATCTTACGGAGGAGAACAAATTATAGCAAGAGAGGTATTGGAACAATATACTAAGGTTCAGTATCCTGAAAATGATAATCGGCGAGGCCTTGGATTCGACAAACCTCTTCTGGATAATACAGACCTGTCACAGGAAGAAGCTTATCCTGCAAAAAGTGCTTCATTTTCCAGTTTTGGTCATTCCGGATATACAGGCACATTTATCTGGATCGATCCAGAATATGAAATAAGCTATGTTTTCCTGAGTAACAGGGTAAATCCTACAAGGAACAATAGCCTGTTATACGACCTTAATATCAGGACTAATATCCTTCAGGCTGTATATGATTCGATAGTGGAATAAAGAAGGTATAATTCCACAGCTAAATCTCTATACTCTTATAATCTGCCTTTCCTGAAGTATTTCTGCGACATTCTGTCTTCAGGATGTTTCTTTGAAAGATCCTTCCAGTAATCGGCAATAATTGTTTTGATCTCCTTTCTTAATATCCAGAGTCCTATAAGGTTTGGAACCGCCATAAATGCAATTGTGATATACGAAAGTGACCAGATTATTGTTGTATCTGTGAATGATGCGATGAAAAAGGCAATAACAAAGAAGAACCTGTACCATATCACTGACTTCGGACCAATAAGATATGTTAAAGCTCTGTCACCGTAATATGACCACGAGATGGCAGTGGAGAAT
>CAZOZU010000229.1:0-4274 GCA_964584355.1 uncultured Rikenellaceae bacterium | reverse complement strand
TTTCTGTAAACATGTAAAATATCCGGCTCAGGTTATCCCCCATTACAAAAGATAAATCTTTAGGAAGTATTGAAATCAATATCTGACACTCTTTTTTAATAAAAACAGGAACAATCTTTTTGAGTACCGGATCGGATGTCACAATTGTTCCCTCTGTATCGGGAGCAAAGAATGATTTTACATAAAGAGGAATATTCTTATTATGAAGTGGTTTAATTGTTTTGGGATGAATAACTTTTGCACCGGAGAAGGTCATCTCGACAGCCTCTCTGTATGACATCTCATCAAGTTTACATGCATCAGTGAGCCACTTGGGATCGGCATTTAACAGACCCGGAACATCTTTCCACACTGTAACACTATCTGCTTCAAGTATATTGCCCAAGATTGCAGCAGTGAAATCTGACCCTTCCCGTCCAAGAGTTGTTGCGTACCCGTTTAATGTGCCGCCTATAAAACCCTGGGTAACAAAAACAGGCGATTTCTTGAAATCAAAAACTGAATTGATCCTAATCGCACTTTCATCCCACAGTATATTTGCATCCCTGTGTCTTTCGTCAGTTAACAGGACCTCCCTTATATCAACCCATTCAACATTTATCCCGGTCTTCTTCAGATATTCTGCAACGATGATTGTTGACCACAACTCACCATATGATACAACCTGGTCATATTCAAAATCATATTCTGATTTTTTCGCAGATGCCAGGTATTTCCGGAGCTTCATAAATGATGATTCTAAATCTTTTTTCACTGAATTTTCTGACGGAAATAGTTCTTCTATCACCTGGGAATGATAGCTGTAAATATTATCAAGATGCTCCCTGTAGGTATTATCACCTGCAAGCCACAACTTTAGCAAAATCTCCAGTGCATTTGTAGTTTTGCCGAATGCAGAAACAACAACAATCAGATTATCCTGTTCCTTAAGTACAATTTTTGTCAGGTTCTTAATTCCCGGTGCATCCTTGACGGAGGCACCCCCGAATTTAAATACTTTCATGAAATCCAATTTGGTCCCAAAAGTAGGAGAAATAAGGATTAACTACAATGGTACTATATCATAAATCACCCCCTGAATCCCCCGATAAATCTGGGCAGGCTCTCCCGCCTTGCGGGACAGACTCTCTCTCGATGAGAGCTACCCTTTATATATTAGTATTATAAATAAAATTATAGCATTGATAATCAAGAGATTCCTCACTTCGTTCGGAATGACAGGATTATTTTTGTTAATAGAGAGGAAGAAGGCGTAATGAGGAATCTCATTCTTTCAAACAATGTAACAATAATGATTTGTATAAAGGGTAGTCGATGAGAGAGGGGGGAGTTGGGGGGTATTGTTTCACTCATACCGGAGAACCTCAACGGGATTCCTTACGGCTGTTTTCCAGCTTTGAAGGCTAACAGTAACAATGGAAATCAAAAGTACTATTAATCCCGAAAGTAAAAAGATCCACCAACTCATTTCTGTCTTATAAACATAATGTTGTAACCACTTATCCATAATGAACCAGACTACAGGACAGGCCATAATGAATGAAATAATACTCCTCTTAATAAGATTTTTATTCAATAATATTAATATATCGGATAATCTTGCCCCGTTAACTTTCCTGATCCCTATCTCTTTTGTCCTTTGAACCACCACAACCGAAGTAAAAGATATCAGGCCTATACAAATTATAATAATGGCCAGTAATGAGAACAAAGAGGTAAATTGTGCCTGTGAAAGCTCCTTACCGTATGCAGATCTGTACAGATCATCAAGTGGTTCGTAATAGAAAGGATAGTCGGGCAACTCTTCGTCCCAAATCTTTCTCAATCCTGCTATTGCTTCCGATCTTCGGGTTGAATCGATCCTAACAAGAAAATCAAGATAGAATATGGGTTTCTGGAACAGCACATAGGGTTTGATCTCCTGTTTAGCTGTATTGAAATTAAAATCCTTCACAACACCGACAACAGTACCTCCATAAAAGATATCGGGAATATTAAAGTTAATCGTAAAAGGCTTACCGATTGCTTCCTCTGGAGTCCAGCCAAGGTATTTCACTGCTGTTTCATTAAGTATATAATCTTCTCCCTTTCGTTCCGGATTATACAATGAAAAATTACGCCCGGCAATAAGGGGTATATTAAAAAAATCAAGGAAATTATCCTCAACAGATAGGACATAAAGTCTTCTCTCCCCCTGATCATCCACAAATGCCGGCGATTCAACTAACAGAGCATCAAGTGTTTCACCTGAAGGTTCTGCCATTGAAGCAGTGATATCTTTTATTAATGGATTCTGCAGAGCTTTAGTACGAAAAGCATTGTATCGTGACCGTATCTCCCAATTTTGATTTTTAAATACAAAAATATCTGAGCTCATTTCACCAATACCCAGTGAGAACATATGCTCCTTTTGCCTGTTAATAACTATTGCTGCAACAATAAGTATAATTGAGAGGCCAAATTGCAGAGTCATAAGCAGACCATAGGACGAAAACAGATGGTTGTCTTTAATTCCTTTTAATTTGAATTCCAGCTTTGTCCCCTTCTCTTTCAGAACATAATTGATAACCGGAAGGCTTCCAATAACTACTGATATTAAAGCTATTGAGAACACGAACAGCCAGATGCCTGATAATCTTACTGTTCCGGGAGTTAAACGGATGTAATCCAGCATTGCAATACCTTTTATGCCTGTCAGACCAAGTAGTATCCATGACAGGATCAAAGCCAGGATCACGCTTATGACTGATGCTGTAACTGACTGCATAATGACCGGTAATTTACCTGAACCAATTATATTCTGGATATTCAGCTGTTTCTGAAGTAAAAATAATCTTGCTTTGTTAAGGTTATAATAATTCACCCATGAAACCAGAAGCAGAACAATGGCAATGGTTATAAAGAGGTATAATCCGTTAATATTTCCATTTGGTTCAATTTCCCTGTCTTTGTCGGAATAAAGATGAATGTCAGTAATTTTCTGAAGATGAGGTATAAATTCCATCTGGTCTGATTCATCCCTTAATTCTTCAATAAATTGCGATAGCTGCAATAATAAATCAGACGGGTCAGAATCCTTTTTTAAAAACAGGTATACATATGCCCATGATGGTGCCTCTTCGGGTCTTGCAAAAGATGTCAGGAGATCAAAGTGGACATGCGAATTGACAGGAGTATCTTTCATCACACCTCTTACTGTATAAAGCTCCATCTTTGTATCATATTCGCCTGATAATAAGATCGATTGCCCCAACGGGTCTTTTTCTCCGAAATATTTGTCAGCAACTGATGATGAAATTACTACAGAATATGGCTCCTGTAATGCCTGCTCAGGATTCCCTGTAATAAAGTCAGTGTTAAATACATCGAAGAAATTAGTGTCGGTAGCAAATATCCTGTCGGAGTAAAACTTTTCCTCTTCTATTTTAACTGCGGTATGCCTGAATGGAGCTAACCTTACCAATTCCTCAATCTGTGGATAAGCAGACGACATTTCCCATACCCATGGCTCCCAGCACCTGGCAAAATGACTTGTTATCCCTGCATTTGTGGTCTCAAATGTAAGCCTGTATATCCGGTCTGCATCAGGCAGATGTTTATCATAACTCAACTCATTCTTAACCCATATAATTACCATAAATGTACATGCAAATCCTATCCCGAGCCCGATAATATTAAAGATCGCATAGCTTTTTGCCTTAAAGAGGTTTCTGAGTATAAGTCTTAAGTTGAGCATATTAAGTTATGTTATTTTATTGAAAGTGCCATTTATGTCGGATTTTTTCGCTGTTCTCCAGTTCTGCCAGGAGATCACCCCTAAATCCTAAGGGGGGTTGGGGGGTATGCAGGGGTCATTCATACCGGAGAGCTTCGACAGGGTTCCTTAATGCTGCTCTCAATGCCTGCCAGCTGATTGTAAGCAAAGCCAGTCCAAGAATGCTTATCCCGGCAAAAACAAATACCCACCAGCTTAAACCGGTCTTATATGCATAGTTCTGTATCCACCTGCTTATGAAAAGCCATGCTCCCGGGCAGGCAATTAAAAATGACAAAATCACCCATTTCGCGAAGTCTCTGTTCAGCATTGACAGTATCTCTGTGACTTTTGCACCATTAATTTTTCTTATACCAATCTCCTTGGTCCTTTTCTCAGCTTCAAGGGTACTTAATGCAAAAATCCCCATTAATGATAAGAATATTGCAAGAAGTGAAAATATCCCTGTTATTCTTGCAAATTTTTCTTCGGCACCATAGGCATTCCTGTATTTCTCATC
>CAZOZU010000228.1:0-4284 GCA_964584355.1 uncultured Rikenellaceae bacterium | reverse complement strand
GTGTTGAGGAATTCGAATCCCTCACAGGACAGATTATTTTCGTCAGTGCAACGCCGGCTGATTATGAGCTACAGAAGAGCGAAGGTGTCTTTGTTGATCAGGTCATAAGACCGACAGGTTTGCTCGACCCACCTATTGAGATTCGACCCAGTATGAGTCAGATTGCTGACCTGATGAGCGAGATAAAGGAAAGGGCTAAAGCTGGTGAAAGGACACTGGTTACCACTATCACTAAAAGAATGGCTGAAGAACTGACAACATACCTCCTCAAGTTTGATATCAGGAGCAGATATATTCACTCCGATATTGATACTATTGAACGCATAGAGATCATGGAAGGATTAAGATCAGGTTCCTTTGATGTACTCGTCGGGGTCAATCTTCTTCGGGAAGGACTTGACCTGCCTGAAGTTTCACTTGTAGCTATCCTTGATGCTGACAAAGAGGGTTTCCTGAGATCCTCACGGTCTCTCACACAAACAGCAGGCAGAGCTGCCCGTAACCTTAATGGTATGGTGATAATGTATGCTGATATAATAACAGGAAGCATGCAGATGACAATCGATGAAACCAACAGACGAAGAGAGAAACAGATGAAGTATAACGAGAAGATGGGGATCACTCCCGCTCAGATATACAGAAAACCGGGATCAATACTTACCGGGTTGACCGGTAAAAGAAGAGCATATGTGGAACCTGAACAACCTGATATCGCTGCAGATCCTGTAATACAATATATGAGCAAAGAGGCTCTTGAAAAAGCTATTGAAAAATCAAAGAGCTTTATGGAAAAAGCAGCTTCTGAACTCGACTTTATTCAGGCAGCACGATTCAGGGATGAAATGGCCGACCTTAAGAAACTATTAAAGAGTAAAAGTTGATCATGGTTAGTCAGCGTCTGGCAATCCATTCCTTCTCTCCCTCAATACTTCTCATGACACCTTCCATTTTATTACCCGAGACACTACCAGTATAAAGAACATCGTTGATTGTAAATGTTATCTCATTACCACGTAGTCTTCCGTTTCTTAGGATAATTTCCTTATCACCGCTTATCAGCTTGCCATAAATCATCTGGAACTCCTGGGTGATTAAGAGCTGATCCTCTCCAAGTTCCCATATACCCTCAACTTTGGCGGGTATGATCCATAGAAATGCTGTATTCCAGCTATTCCAGTTTTCGACTGTTGTCACCTCATAATCGGGGTCCCATTCAGCCATTGTAAATGTATTAGAGACAATACGTGTTCCGGGTTTCAGCTCTAAAAGCCGGGGCCTCAGTTTAAGATTTATCTCAGGAAGGAGAAACATAGTAATAACTGTAGCATCTGAAAGGTCATATTCAAACAAATCGGCTTCTATAAATTCAATCTTATTAGTAACACCCTCAATATCAGCATTTTCCTTTGATAGTGTCACCAGGTCAGGATTATATTCAATACCAAGAGCACGTGCACCTCTTTTTGCAGCTGTAATGACTAACCTGCCGTCACCCGATCCCAGATCAATGACAAAATCATCAGGGGTAACACCTGCAATCGATAACATTGTGTCAACAAGCTCCTGGGGTGTCGGAACCCACACCACGTCCTTCCCCGGTTGCCCTATATCGGGAATGTATTCTTTTGACGGCGAATTTCTTTGCGCCAGAAGGTTTACTGACAATAAAATAAATACCAGAAATGAAATCAAGCGGGGAGTTCCATGTCGAGTTTTCATAGCCATTAAAGAAGATAAGTGAAAAATTAAAATTAATCGATTTATTTTAATCCTGGAATAGGCTCAAAATAAAAATACCTTACCAATTTAACCGAAATCTTAATTTTCTGTGTGTTTTCTGTATAGATTATTAAAAAATCTCTGGGAAAAATATAATTTTACATTGTTTAATCAATATTCCGGTATTTTTTTAATTAATATATAATTCTGACTTATATGCAAAAAGATTCCTTCTTACTCATTTTTACATTCTTTGTGATGATGCCTGCCTTACTTTTTTCTCAGCAGGATATCAATGGTGAAATGCCTCAATATCTTTTTCCCAAATTCAGTGACTGTGATATGCTGTTAAAAGATGGACAGGTTCAGACCCTGGTAATGAATTATAATACAGTAACAGAAAAGATGGTGTTCATGGAAGATGGTAAGTATTATGACCTTTTAAGCTACATTCTGATTGACACTGTTCATATGCAGAACTGTATGTTTGTTCCTTATGGTAAGGTTTTTTATGAGGTGTTATTTTCAGGCAAATTCCCTCTTTTCATTCAGCATAAAAGCGACCTGGTTCCTGCAGGTAAACCGATTGGTTATGGAAGTACATCACAAGCTGCAACATCTTTTTATCTGACAAAACATGAATTAGCAGCTGAGTATATTAACATTGAGGTGCCCCCGGATGTTACGGTGAAGCCGATGCCTGTTTTCTGGATACTCAAAAATGATGAAATGCTGAGTTTTACAAATAAGAAACAATTCCTGGCTTTATTTACTGAAAAGGAAAATACAATAAAGGATTTCATAAAAAAGAACAGGATTAAATTTGACAAGCCTGATGAGATAACTAACCTGGTTAAATACATCAACAGCCTGGAATAATATTATCAGACAGAATTGATTTTTATCCAGGATTGGTTTTTTTACAAATTAGTGTTAACTTTATAAGTATAGTTTTCAGGTAAACAGGGCTTAATAAAAGTACAATTGTATGAAAAAATTAGTAATTCTAACCTGTCTCATCTTACTGGCCTCTACCTCTTTAGCACAACAAAACAGCATATCTGCCAATAAGACTGATCTGTCATATTTTATTACTCACACACGGGAAGAATTAGTCAATAAACTGGTTGATATGCCATTCGGCATAAATCGTGATGATCCCGCAGATATGATGCTTGATAAGATTAAAACTTATCTTGTAGCATTTACGCCTGAGTCTGAATATTCGGATGATATATATGCCAAAGAGGCAAATATGCAGGCTTTGAAAAGTGTAATACAGGGAGGGTATGGAATAGGAGCAGTGTTAATTGACCAGGAAGGAAAGATTATTGCATCGGCACATAATTCACAGATACAGAAACGTCGTTCAGATCTGCATGGTGAAATGACACTTCTGACAAACTTTGAGAAAAGCCGTAAGTCAAAGAAATATATAAAAAGTTATTATGTATATAAACCGGGGATGATAGTTTTCAGTTCTGCAGAACCATGCCCGATGTGTTTTATAAGAATAATAACAACAGGATGTGATATAAAATATTGTACCCCGGGGCCCGAAGATGGTATGGTGAGCAGGGTAGATTATCTGCCTGCATACTGGAGGGATTTAGCCAAAGAACGTACAGTTGATCTGGGTAACTGTTCACCTGAAATGCAGAAACTCGCACACCTGTTATTCTATTCTTACCTGCTGGATAACAGGGGACCACAATAATATGAGCAGTGAAACTGAAAGAAATACCCGTAATTATAATCTTGAAATATCTGTTTACCATTGTCTCGCTAAATTCAGGAAACCATTACTTAGTAAAATAATACAATCTCTGAATATTCCTGCTGTGAGCAAAGGACTGGATGCCGGATGCGGAATGGGTTCTGTCACTAAATTGCTTACTGAAGCAATTGGGAATAAAGTACATATTATTGGTCTGGATCGTTCGAAAGAATTTATTTATTATGCAGCAGGTAATAACCGGTCTGATAACCTTCAATTCATGGAAGGAGATATTAATTCACTGCAATTCGATGATAATACATTTGACTGGATATGGTGTATTGATACATTATGGCCAGGACCTGAAGAATTTGGATGTCCGGCAGAAGATCCTATAAAGATCGTTGATGAGTTTTACCGTGTAATTAAACCTGGCGGATATCTGTTTTTATTATACTGGTCTTCCCAAAAGCTATTGACAGGATACCCTTTACTTGAAGCCCGGCTTAATACAACATCTTCTGCTTCAGAACCATTTACAAAGGGAATGAATCCTATGAATCATATAATGAATGCAGGACATTGGCTGCAAAGGGCAGATTTTAAAAGTATTTCAGTTAAAACATATACAGGAGATATCATAGCCCCGTTAAATGAGAATGACTGTAATGCATTAAATATTCTTTTTCAGATGCTCTGGGGAGATTCAAAAAATGAACCAGGTGATAAAGACCGGGAAGAATTTTTAAGTCTGTCTGATCCTGAATCGGATAAATATATTTTAAATAACCGGAACTATTATGGTTTTTACACCTATACCTTGTTTAAAGGTATGAAGTGAATAGTCA
>CAZOZU010000227.1:0-4298 GCA_964584355.1 uncultured Rikenellaceae bacterium | reverse complement strand
TATTCACTGAAATGATATTATTTTTCATTCCCGTGGAGATGAAAAATTAAGAGCCCTGAATACCTGCGACCTGTAATTTCTCCCGATCGGTAATTCGACTCCTGATATATCAACCGTATTGGCAGTAAATCCGTTTATATGCCTTATGGCCACAATATATGAGCGGTGTATTCTTAGAAAATGTTTATCGGGAAGCATTTCCTCAAAGGCTGTAAGTGTGTATTTGGTAGTTATTTTACCGGTAGTTGTATGTACGGTAATATAGTCTTTTATACTCTCGGCATATTTTATTTTTTGCAGAAACACCTTATTGATTTTTTTATTGGCACGAATATAAATGAACTCATCTTCCTCAATATTCCTTCGATTAATTGTGACATTATGGTGCAGGCTATAATAATGCAGGAACTTATTCACTGCTTTAAAAAACCTTTCAAATGATATTGGTTTAAGGAGATAATCAACCACATCCAGATCAAAACCCTCTATTGCATATTCCCTGTATGCTGTTGTCAATATTACTTTTGGAGGATATTTCATGTTTCTTATAAAATCAGTTCCTTTCATCCCGGGCATTTGAATATCCAAAAATACCAGGTCGATCTTTTTCTTGTTTAGCCATTCATAAGCTTCAAAAGCACTCTGACATGTTGCAATAATTTCAAAAGTATCCAGATTCTGTAAGTAAGATTCAAGAACCTCTATTGCCAATGGTTCGTCATCTACGATAAGACATTTAATTTTCATGAGTCTGTTTTTAACCAATTTAACCGGAATCTGACCTCATACATATTATTATGTTTACTGATATTCAATTCATAACGGTCTTTATACTGAATCTCGAGTCGCCGCTGAACATTTTGAAGACCTATACCTTCTGAAGAATCATCTTCTGATCTTCCCGAAAAGGAGTTTATAACATTCAGGAGCAGGCATTCATCCGTTATCTTTATGGATAAATTTATATAAGGATTCTGTTCATCTTTGCTTGCTCCGTGCTTAAAGCTGTTTTCAATAAAAGGAAGGAGTAGCAAGGGAGCGATATATTTATTTTCAAAATCGCCCACTATTTCGGTTTTCAGTTTCAATCGTTTTCCATACCTTATTTTTTCCAGCTCCAGTTTAGCTTTGATAAAGTCAATCTCCTCAATAAGTCTGACCTCTTTTTCATTACTGTGATACAGCATATAATCAAGCATCCCGGATAGCTTAAGAACCACGTCGGGCGCTTTTTCTGATTTTTTAAGAGTTAGAGAATATAGATTATTCAGAGTATTAAACAAGAAATGAGGATTAATCTGTGATTTAAGATATTTCAATTCAGCTTCAAGTTTTTCCTTTTCAAGCTCACGTGTAACCTGTTGGTCGGTATACCAGCGCCTGGTTATTATAATAACCGCTGCGACTGCAGGAATCTCATAATTGCTGATAATCAGGTTGAATATTTTGGGTATATAAAAAAGCGGATAATCTGCTTCATATATACATCCGGGACAATACACGAAAAGCCATAATACAATCCATAGGGTAACACCGAATAATATGGCATGTATTAAAGCCAGTACTACAAAACTTATATATTTCTTTTCAAATAAGAAATGGGATATAATATAATATATGAATACGTATGTCCCGGCAATACGTACCGGAAGCATATAAAGACTCGAAAGAAATTCCTGGTAGTAATTACCCGTATAGCTCCCATAGGTAAGTGAATAAAAAAGGTAAACAACAACCCAGAACAGGATATGGTATAATACACGGGTACTTGAAACAGGTTTTCTGTTGCTATTATTCATATAAGAAAGCTTAAATCAATGATAAAGGTAAAGGTAAGCAGTAATTTCAAATATCAGATGTCGACGAAGGATTATTAAAGGAGGAAGTAAGTATGTTAATAGGCGATATATGGCGATAAGCTATTCCCGGAATATCTCTTTCTACATTTAATCATCATTTAACATATATGTGATCGTTGATAGAACAGATACGATATATTTATCTGTGAATCAAATATTATTACGATTATGAAAACACTAATTCTTACAGGAAAGATAACTTTTATAGTATCTTTTTTCATTTGTCTGCAATCGTGTAGTGATGCACAAACTTTTAGTGAATGGCGACCTGAGAATCGGACAGGAGTATCAGCAGAGACCGGTTTACTTAAATCATGGCCGGAAGAAGGTCCTGAACTAATATGGTCCAATTCTGATCTGCCTAGAGGTTATTCATCAATAGCATTTGGCGATAATTCAATTTTTCTTACGGGATACGACGGTCAAAATGATGTCCTTGTTGCTCTTGACAATAATGGAAAAATAAAATGGCAAACACCATATGGCAGGCCTTGGGAGGAATCATATCCTGAAAGCCGATGTACTCCCACAGTTGAAAATGATAAGGTATATGTCTCAAGTGGTTTTGGCGACCTCGTATGCATAAATAGCATTTCAGGAGAAATCATCTGGTCTCTGAAAGCCAGCGAGAGACATAATGGAACCTATGGACAATGGGGAATAGCTGAATCTTTAATCATTGATGGTGAAAAAATATATTTTTCTCCCGGGGGTTCTGAAACCATGACTGTAGCAATTGATAAGACCAGCGGAGAATTGAACTGGAAATCAGAAAGTATTGATTCCAAGCCAGGATATGTCTCGCCTATTTTAATTGAATATGCTGGTAAGAAAATGATCATAAATGTTTCATTATCATATATTTTCGCAGTAGATGCTTCAGATGGGACGATCTTGTGGAAAATCAAACATGATAATACGGTTGATCATTCAGGGTATCATAATAGCTGGCCTGGTCTGCCCCTCATAAAATGTGTCACCCCTCTATACAGGGATGGTAAAATATATATCACCGGAGGATATGATACAGGGGCTGTGATGCTTGCAATGAATGATGATGGTACTGATGTAACTGTTGAATGGACTGATAAGATTCTCGATGTTCATCATGGGGGAGTTGTCCTTATTGATGGGTATATTTATGGAGCAAACTGGATTAATAACGGTGACGGTAACTGGTGCTGTATCGAATGGGATACCGGGAAGAAAATGTGGGAAGAACACTGGAACTGTAAAGGATCCATAATATCAGCAGATGGTCTTTTGTATATTTATGATGAACGGAGAGGAAATGTCGGATTGGTTAGACCTGATCCTGACAAATTTGATCCGATTAGCAGCTTCAGAATAACAGAAGGATCAGGTCCGTATTGGGCTCATCCGGCAATAAACGAAGGACGACTTTTTATTCGTCATGGTGAATATCTTGCTGCATATTCTATAAAAGCGAAAAGAAAGTCCTAATAGCGAGTTAAATATACTTAAAAGAGAAATGAATTATTCATGCATTTAATTAAATAGAAGTATTTTTGGCATTTGTCTGGTTACATTCCTGATTCATTTTTATAATGATTCTAATAACCAGATATATTGTTACATAAAAAAGACAATACATGAAAAGAATTTTTCTTATAACCCTTACCGCAATAATAGTTATCGTAATAGGTTACGTCATTTATTTAGTGGTCAAATCCGACCCTTCTGTAATTGATGCACAACCGGTAAAGATTGATAATGATAACCAGTTGATAAGCGAATGGAGGGAGGAGGAAAGGACAGGTGTTTCATCGGAAACAGGATTACTTACTTCATGGCCGGAAGAGGGACCAGAAAAGATATGGTTAAACGATGAATTGCCTAAGGGACACTCTTCGGTAACCTTTGGTAATAATACAATTTATACTACCGGGTACAACGGTGAGAGTGATGTTCTGATAGCTCTCGATCCGTATGGGAAAATAAAATGGCAGACACCATATGGAAGACCCTGGAAGGATTCAGATCCCGAGAGCCGTTGTACTCCTACCGTTGAAGGTGATAAGGTGTATGTCTCAAGTGGGTTCGGTGATCTGGCATGCATAGATGGCATTTCAGGAGAAATCATATGGTCACTGAAAGCCAGTGAGATATACAAAGGGACTTACGGTCAATGGGGAATAGCAGAATCGCTGATAATCGATGGTGAAAAAATTTATTTCTCTCCGGGAGGACCTGAAACAATGACTATTGCGCTTGATAAGACCACCGGCGAATTGATCTGGAAATCAGAAAGTATTGATTCCAAACCGGGATATGTCTCTCCTATTTTAATTGAGTACGCGGATAAAAAAATGATCGTAAATGTTTCATTGTCATATATTTATGCAGTAGACGCATCAGACGGGACTATTCTGTGGAAAATACGGCATGAAGATACTGTTGACCATTCGGGATATCATA
>CAZOZU010000226.1:0-4311 GCA_964584355.1 uncultured Rikenellaceae bacterium | reverse complement strand
CTGCAAAGTCAAAAACCACTGCAATAGTCATTATCAGGACAAGAGAAAAGAAGAATGTCCCCAGGAATTTCCTGATGATATAGACATCTATTATTTTGATTTTTAAAGAATCTATACCCTTGCTGAAAGTTTTTTTATCATTGACTCTTTCCATATTTTGAAATTACCTGATATTATCTTTTCCCTGGCCTCTTTTACCAGGCTCAAATAAAATGCCAGATTGTGAATACTTGATATCTGTGAACCGAGTATCTCCCCCGAAATTATGAGATGTCTGAGATATGCTTTGGAATATTTAATACTTACTTCAGAGGGTACAGTGGAATCTATAGGGCTATAATCGTCGCTCCACTTATTGTTTTTTATGTTAATTATTCCTTCCGATGTAAATAACATTCCGTTACGGCCGTTTCGTGTCGGCATTACGCAGTCGAACATATCAATGCCCCTTTCAATTGCCTCCAGGATGTTAACCGGCGTACCCACTCCCATAAGGTATCTGGGCTTATCTTGAGGCAGTATTTCATTTACTACTTCTATTGTTCTGTACATTTCATCGGCAGGTTCACCAACCGATAATCCTCCGATTGCATTTCCTGCCATATCGGCTTTTGCTGCTTTTTCAGCCGAGATCCTGCGTAGATCATCAAAAATCCCTCCCTGAACTATCGGAAAAAGGAATTGCCTGGCATCCCAGAGAGGCTCAGTTGTCCGGAACCTCTCCACAGCTCTGTCAAGCCAGTGATGAGTAAGAGTAACAGATTCTTCCGCATATTTGTGATCACAAGGGAAAGGAGCACATTCATCGAGGGCCATAATAATGTCGGCACCTATAATCCTCTGTATATCAACAGTATTCTCCGGAGTAAAAATATGTTCTGAACCGTCAATATGAGATTTGAAGATCGCACCCTTTTCAGTAAGTTTCCTGTTACTTGAAAGAGAAAAAACCTGATAACCACCGCTGTCAGAAAGTATCGGCAGGTCCCATGACATAAACTTATGGAGTCCTCCTGCATTTTTTATTATTTCCGTTCCGGGACGAAGATAGAGATGATAGGTATTGGCAAGGATGATCTTCGCATCGATCTCTTCCGTAAGGTCACGATGTAGTATTCCTTTAACTGTCGCCGCTGTACCGACCGGCATGAATATTGGAGTGGGAATATCTCCACGGTGAGTTGTTATATTGCCTGCCCTTGCATTTGTTTCTTTATCCCTTCTTACAATCTTAAACATATTACCCGGTCATTACTGGCTGCACAAATGTAATTCATACATTCGGCCTTAGGAAATTCTCTGGCTTTTTTTTCACCATTCCGAATATCTTGATTATTATTGCTGTAATATTTTGAAAGTCATCTAATGTTCCAGGAAAATCTGTTTTTATTGATACTGTTTTCGTTGTTTTCTATATCAGGAGCTATTCAGCTTTTCTATTATCTGTTTTATTATCTTGCTGTTATTCAATACAAACATCCTGTAATAAAATCTTCCCGCACACAAGTTTCTGTTATCATCTGTGCAAGAGATGAATCTGAGAACCTCACCAAATTCCTGCCAATAGTTCTCAAACAGGATTTTCATGATTATGAAGTGATCGTTGTAAACGATTGCTCTGAAGATAATTCATACGAGATACTCTGTGACTTTCAAAAACAATACCCGCATCTGAAGATATCAAATATAAAAAAGGATTCTAAATTCACCCACAGCAAAAAATTTGCACAGTTTATTGGTATTAAAGCCGCTAAAAATGACATTCTTCTATTTACCGATGCAGATTGTCAGCCTGAATCTGACAAATGGCTGAAAACAATAGCCTCAAGGTTCAATAAGAATATTGATTTTGTTCTGGGATATGGAGGATATTTTAAAAGAAAAGGATTGCTGAACAGATATATACGATACGACAGTATGACTATTGCCTTACAGTATCTGGGTATGGCCATTCGTGGTGTTCCCTATATGGGTGTGGGAAGAAACCTTGCATATAAAAGATCCTTTTTTTTCGATAAAAAAGGCTTTGGTATATTTAGCCATGTTGTATCGGGTGATGACGATCTCTTTGTTAACTCAAATGCCGACAAAAATAATAGTACCGTAGAATTAAGAAGAGAGACACATACAAGATCGGTTCCATCAGTTTCATTTATTGAATGGATAAAACAGAAAAAAAGACATATGATGACAGCCCGATATTATAAATCGGGTGATAAATTCAGGTTAATTACTGAACCATTTACACGGATTCTATTTTATGTCTCATTTATTATCCTTCTTTCCAATCTTTTTCTCTGGCAGTATGTACTTATTATCTATGGACTGAGGCTGATTGTTCAGATCATAGTAACATCTCTGGCACAGAAGAGACTTAATGAGCCGGGTATTTCAGTATTCTCATTATTTTTTGATATCTTTTCACCTGTGATCAACAGTGCAATCTATATTAGCAATATCCTCACCAGACCGGGTAAGAACACATGGAAATAAACGAGGGGTTTTCAGATAAGGCAAAAAATGATCTGTTAATGGTTGAAGAGGCAAAAAAGGGCAATGAAAAAGCTTTTGCAAGCCTGATGAACCGATACAGGGATTCCATCTATTATATGCTTCTAAAGATGGTTAATAATCCTTCTGATGCCGAAGATCTTACCATTGAGGCTTTTGGAAAAGCTTTCAGGAATATCGATTCATATACACCACGTTATGCTTTCAGCACATGGCTCTTCATGATCGCCACCAATAACTGTATTGACTTTGTCAGAAAAAAACAATCCTCCCCTATCCCTCTCGACCAGGGAAATGATACTATGGATAACTTTACCCATAATATCCAGTCAGACCTTCCCGATCCTGAAGAAACGCTCATAAATGAACAGAAAATAGCCACCCTGAGGAAAATTGTCAACCAGCTTAAATCGCCCTACAGAGAAATAATTGAGTTAAGGTTTTACAAGGAGTATTCATACGAGGAGATTGCTTCTGAATTAAATATTCCCCTTGGAACCGTAAAAGCCCAGCTGTTTCGTGCAAAAACCTTACTTTACAATATATTTGTAAAAACAGGTAACAGGTAATGCCGGATATAATTTTCAGATATTTCCCGTCTCTCTCATCCATTCAGAAGGAAAAAATTTCTCTGCTGCAATCACTTTACCTGAAATGGAACAGTATGATAAATGTGATCTCAAGAAAAGACATGGATAATTTCTTCATCCACCATGTACTTCACTCATTGTCAATCGCAAAGATCATTTCATTTAAACCTGGCACCAGCATCCTTGATGTAGGCTCCGGAGGTGGATTACCTGGATTACCCCTGTCCATTATGTTTCCAGAATCAGGATTCACCCTACTTGATTCAGTTGAAAAAAAGATCAGGGTGATTTCTGACATTGCCGGTGAGCTTAACCTTTATAATGTACAAACAAAAAGGAAAAGAGCTGAGGATGAGAAGGTTAAATATGACTTTATTACCGGCAGGGCAGTTACACAATTTACAAGGTTTGTAAACCTGACTCAAAAGAATATTCTAGAAAAGAATAATAACAATCTGAAAAACGGGATCATATACCTTAAAGGTGGTGATATAGATAAAGAACTCACCCCATACAAGGATAAAATAACTGTCTGGAATATTAAGGAATTCTTCAGTGAACCATTCTTTGATACAAAGAAAATAATTTACCTGCCTCTCTGACAATCCTGAAAAAAATATTTTACCGGGTCTAAAATCTAAAAAAAGCTCTATCTTTGCGATCTCAATTGAAAAGTAGTGACAATAAAATAACAGAGCAATGAAAAGGACATTTCAACCGTCAAGAAGAAAAAGGGCAAACAAACATGGATTCAGAGAAAGAATGTCCACACATAACGGAAGAAAGATTATAAATGCCCGAAGGGCAAAGGGCAGGAAAAAGCTCTCCGTTTCATCTGAATATAAGCCTAAAAGCTGATCCCGATAAATTATAACATTAACAAGGTGCCCGACAAGGCACCTTTTTTGTTAAATTTGGCCTCATCTTAAAAATCCCATGAAGGAAATTCTGGATAATATCAGCAATAAGAGTGTCAGGCAAATTGCAGATAAAGTCATTTCTGGCACACGGCTTACACCTGCTGAAGGTTTACTTCTTTATACCGATGCCGACCTGTCTCTTCTCAGCTGGATGTCAGGTATTGTAAGACGAAGAATTAACGGTAACAGGATTTTTTTCATCCGCAATTTTCACCTTGAACCAACAAATAAATGCGTATATTTTTTTTTTTTTTGTTATTTTGTCTTTTAGGGATATTTTGTTTAAAGTT
>CAZOZU010000225.1:0-4316 GCA_964584355.1 uncultured Rikenellaceae bacterium | reverse complement strand
CCAGGCTGTCGAGCCATGTGGTTCTCCTCTGCTGCTATAAAGTTTCAGGCTCTCCAGGCAATCTTCCATTATCTTCTCTTTTCCCTCAAGAATCTTATTGAATCTCCTGGTCCTGTATCTGTATTCAAAATCGTTCAGGTAAATCATTTCGGCCAGCAAGGCGAGCAGAAAAAAGATCAGAGTCAATATCAGAAGAGTTATGCTGCTCCGCTTATTGTTCATAACCAGATTATTATTAGTTAATCATGGTGATAAGATTCACCTTTAATTATTGTGAGAGCTCTGTAAAGCTGTTCCAGGAACAATACCCTGACAAGCTGATGAGGAAAAGTCATCTTTGAAAGTGAAAGAGTGAACCCGGCATTTTCTTTTACCTCCTGCGAAAATCCCCATGGCCCCCCGATCACGAATAGTATCCGTTTTCCTGAAACCATTGATTGTTTCTCTATCCAACGGGCAAACTCAACTGTTCCCAGTTTTTCTCCCTTTTCATCGAGCAGAACAACGAAATCCTTTCTGCCTGTAAACTGTAATATCTTCTTTCCCTCCTTCATCTTTACTTCCTCAGGCGGTATTTTACCAGTATTTTTTATATCAGGAATAGTGATAACTTCAAAGCCTGAATATTTTCTGATACGTGCAGAATATAATTCAATGCCTTCATTTACATACTTTTCAGTTGTCTTACCTGTCTGCAGTAGTGCAATCTTCATAAAAACTGGCTCGACTTTTGTGCACTCTTTAAAGCATTCTGTTACATGCAAAAATATAATTAAAAACGTGCTCCTGCAATTATAATTATATTGATGCGGCATAACTGGTATTCTTAAATGAAATTAGTTAAATTTGTGATGCGTAGAATTTGGAAATCGGAAAACATTTGAATAAGATGCAATTCATCAATATTATTCCGGCCTTACTTATCATACTCAATTCTCTTTTCTTTAATACACAGGAACAGACGAAGATTCCGGCAGGTATTTCTATCGCATTCAAAGCGGGAAATTCGTCAGAATTATCTAAATACATGAATTCCACAGTAGAGGTACTGCTTCTCGATAAAGAAGATTTTTATAAGAAGAATGTTGCAGAAGCCATACTGAAGGATTTTTTCACTACCTATCCAACCAGAGATTTTATTATCCGTCATCAGGGTGCAAAAAGCGATGCACAATATGCCATAGGCATTCTGAAAACAGAAAAGGGTGATTTCAGAGTCTATTTTTTGCTTAAGAAGGTAAATTCTGATCTACTTATTCACCAGATACGCATTGAACCCGAAAATGGAAAATAGCAATCTTAAAGATTTAATCTTAAGAAGTGTTGAAGAGGACGTGGGGAATGGCGATCATACTTCCCTCGCATGTATTTCCCGGGATGCTATGGGTAAAGCTCAGCTTATAATAAAAGAGGAAGGAATACTGGCCGGGGTTAATGTTGCCAGAAAAGTATTCAGGGAAATGGATGTAACACTGAAATGCGAAATACTTTTACAAGACGGCAGTCATATAAAACCAAAGGATATTGTATTGATTGTATCAGGAAGACAACAATCAATTCTGAAGGCTGAGCGTCTGGTGCTCAATATAATGCAAAGGATGAGCGGTATTGCAACAATTACAAACAGGTATGTTACTCGTGTTGCCGGATTAAAAACAAAGATACTGGATACCCGCAAAACAACTCCCGGTTTCAGATTTCTCGAAAAGGAGGCAGTGAGGATTGGAGGCGGAATGAACCACAGAATGGGATTATTTGATATGATAATGATTAAAGATAATCATATCCGGTATGCAGGAGGAATAGAGCCGGCAATTAAAAAAACCACAGAATATCTCAAAAGAAATAATAAGAAACTCAAAATAGAAATAGAAGCGGCGAATATTGATGATATAAGAGCGATAATAGAAACAGGAGGTATCAACCGTATCATGCTGGATAATTTCAGTATTGAAGAGACCCGGACTGCTATAAAGCTTATCAATGGCATGTATGAAACCGAGTCGTCGGGAAGTATTACCTATGATACTGTAAGAGCTTATGCGGAATGTGGAGTTGATTACATATCAGTGGGAGCACTCACTCATCATATTAAAAGTCTTGATATGAGTTTAAAAGCCATTTAATTTATGCAAATCATAAACGGGCTAAACGGGAAGAGGGAAAAGATAAGGAGATTGGTTCTTCCCGGTTTCGACGGTATCCCGATAGGTGATGTAATAAGATTCGTAATTAAAGGATTCAGAAAAGGAGTGCTTGTAACCAGGGCCTCCTCGATTGCCTTTAACCTCCTGATGGCCCTTCTGCCCGCATCAATTTTCATCTTTACCCTGATCCCCTTTATACCCATACCCAATTTTCAAGAAGAGCTTATTAATCTTTTTGAAAATATTCTCCCGTTGACTGCCTTCAACTTTCTTGAAACCACTATAGTAGATACTGTCACGAATAAAAGCGGAGCCCTGCTGCTGGTAATGTTCTTAGCTACTGTCATTTTTTCAACCAATGGCATTCATGCAATTATTCATGCATTTGTGGTATCAGCACATAATTTTAAATCAAGATCATGGATCCATCAACGAAAGATATCCATTATTCTTCTTCTTATTGTGGTGATGATGATAGCTCTTGCCGGGTTCCTTGTTATCTTCGGTAAATCGGTTGTTAATTACCTTGTTGAACTGGATATCCTTGAAAGAAGCCTTGTGATCAGTATTATTGTAATTATTAAATGGGTAGTGGTAGTACTGTTGCTTTTTATGGCAATCTCATTTCTTTATTACCTTGCCCCTGCCAAAAGAACCGATTTCAGGTTCATCTCACCGGGATCGATGCTGGCTACAATTCTTTTTATAATCACATCTCTGGGATTTTCCTTTTATGTTAATCACTTCGGGCAGTATAATAAGCTTTATGGTTGGATCGGAACTCTTATGGTTATTCTTATATGGCTCTATCTTAATGCAATAGCCCTGCTCATCGGCTTTGAGCTTAATGTAAGCATTAAAGAGGCCCGCGAGGCGGATGAAAAGAAAGATCAAACCATCAGCTGCAATGAAGAAACTGTCTGACCAGGTGTTGTTGACATTTTAATAATATGTAAGAATTTTGCTTATTTTTATCCATCTAAAATTATGCCCATGACAAGATGGATAATTTTTCTTCTTTTAATTTTCCTTACAGGATGTAAGACCGAAAATGATGACTCTTATTTCGCACCTGAAATTGCTATTCAGTATTTCAAAAAAATAGAAGAAGTCTGTAATAAGGATGATGGCAAGCTCTGGGGGAAAAATCTTTACGGTCCGTTATTGTTTGTTGATCGTTCAACCCGTCGAATAACGGCCAACCAACCTGACAAGGAGGGTATGCTGAAAGTAAGAAATGGGATCTATACCGGTCTTTATCCCAAAGAACTGATTATCAACAACAGAACAACTTTATTTGGAGGAACCTTATTTGCAATTGTCCCACTACCCCGTGAAGAGGATGAATTCAGGATCATATCAATGGCTATCCACAGTCTTTTTCACCTTTACCAGGAATCCATGGGTTATACATCTGCTGATTTCAACATCGGCATCATGGATGAAAAAAATGCCAGGCTCTGGCTTAAACTTGAATGGAAAGCCCTGCGTAAGGCTATTGATACTGAAGGACAGGGAAAACAGCTCGCTATAAGAGATGCTCTCATCTTCAGAGGCTCCAACCGGGAAAGTTACCAGAATTATGTTGGTGATGAAATCAGGTTCGAAAACTATGAGGGACTGGCTACTTTTACAAATCTTTTATTATCCACTAACTCACCCGAAGAATTTAAGAAAAGGCTTTTTGAATCACTCGACTGGATTTATTCATTCCAGTCGTATGCCCGTTCTTACGGTTTTTTACACGGAGCATTATATGCTACTCTGATGTACCAGAAAGGATTTGATTTCTCTACAATAGATTCTGAAGATGTAGATCTTGCAAACACTGTAATGGAACTTTATGATATTGAATGTCCTGAAGTATGTCGCGATGTGGCAGGAAGCATTGCAATTAATTATGATTTTGAAACCATCGTAGCTGAAGAAACTGAAAGGGACAGGGAGAAAAATGAAAGAATCCATCGACGAATAGCAAAATTCGTTGAAAAGCCTGTTGTGCTCCTTGAGCTTGAAAGTCCCTACTTTGATTTTGAACTTGAAGATATCAGATCACTCGACACCCTTGGTACAATTTATAATAAAATACGGGTATCGGATAACTGGGGAAAACTTACAGTAGACAAGGGTGGCTGCCTTTTATCTAACAACCTCAGATATCTTAGAATA
>CAZOZU010000224.1:0-4328 GCA_964584355.1 uncultured Rikenellaceae bacterium | reverse complement strand
AACTTTTACAATTGATAAGATCAATGCACTTATCACTGAGGATATCAAAGCAGAGATAAGTAAATTATATGATAATGCAAACTCAACAATTATCATCAATCTGAAAGGTGTTAATTATATTGACAGTTCCGGATTCGGTTGTTTCCTTTCAATAATGAAAATCGCCAGGACTAATTATGGCGTCCTGAAGCTAGTAAGCCCGGAACCATCTGTTATGGAGGTATTTAAAACACTTCATCTGGACACTGTCTTCGATATATATGATGATCTCGAGGCCTGTCTTGAATCCCTGAAATAAAAGAACTACATTCAGCGTTCCTGCTCCCAAATCCGCGCCAGCGATAGAAATATCAATGTGATTTAAATATCAGTTGCCCCTCATTTTCAGTAACCCTAACAACTGAATCCCTTGAAATATTGCCTGCAATCAGTTCTTTTGACAATTGGTTAATAATCTCTTTCTGTATTAGTCTTTTAACAGGTCTTGCTCCCGACTGTGGATCGTATGCCCTCTCAGCAAGCCATTCAATGACCGTGTCACTTATTTCCAAACTTATGTTGTAATTATGCAATATGTTACTGACACCTCCAAGCTGTATCTTTACTATCTCCTTAATCTGCTCTCTATCAAGAGGTTTAAACATCACTATCTCATCAACCCTGTTAAGGAATTCCGGCCGGAGTGATTTTCGCAGGAGTGTAAAAATATCTCTCTGGAGTTTCTGCTCTTCCTCTTCAGGCATGTTATTTTTCCACTCTTCCATCCTGTCTCTGATAATATCTGATCCGAGGTTAGATGTCATTATAATTATAACATTACGGAAGTTAACTGTACGCCCCTTGTTATCTGTCAGTCTTCCTTCATCAAGAACCTGTAGCATGAGGTTAAACAGGTCGGGATGGGCTTTTTCTATTTCATCAAGGAGTACCACAGAATAGGGTTTATGTCTTACTGCTTCTGTAAGCTGGCCTCCCTCATCGTAACCTATATATCCGGGAGGAGCACCTATAAGTCGTGACACCGAATGTCGCTCCTGGTATTCTGACATGTCGATACGTGTCAACAGGTTTTCATCGTTAAAGAGGAATTCAGCCAAGGCCCTTGCCAGTTCTGTCTTTCCCACACCTGTAGTCCCAATAAATATGAACGATCCCACAGGTTTCTTCTGGTCCTGCAGCCCTGCCCGTGAGCGTCTTACTGCATCAGCTACCACGCTGATAGCTTCATCCTGTCCCACTACCCTCTTATGGAGTTCTTCTTCAAGGCGGAGCAATTTTCCTTTTTCACTTTCCATCATTTTCGAAACAGGTATACCTGTCCATTTTGATACTATTTCAGCTATATCGTCTGCTTTCACCTCTTCGCGTATAAGTGAACCTTTGCTCCTCTTTTTTCCTATCTGGTTTTTAAGATCTGCTATCTCTTTTTCAAGTTCAACTATCCTTCCATACCTTATTTCAGCTACTTTTCCATAATCGCCTGCTCTTTCAGCCTGCTCAGCTTCGAAACGGTAGTTGTCTACTTCCTCTTTCTTTGCCTGTACCATACTAATCATCTCTTTTTCTGAATTCCAGGCTGCTTTCAGTTCATTGCGTTTCGACTGCATATCAGCAAGTTCCTTTGATAATTCCTGTACTTTCTCCTTGTCACCATCACGTTTCACAGCCTCTTTTTCTATTTCAAGTCTTGTGATTATTCTCTCTGTCTCATCTATCTCTACAGGTACAGAATTCATTTCCAGTCTCAAGCGTGAAGCTGCTTCGTCAATCAGGTCAATAGCTTTATCGGGAAGGAATCTGTCGGTTATATATCGGGTTGCCAGGTCGGTAGCTGCAATTATTGCTTCGTCTCTGATTATCACTTTATGATGCGCCTCATATTTCTCACGTATACCACGAAGTATAGAAATTGTATCTTCGCGATCGGGTTCATCTACCATCACAACCTGAAAGCGTCTCTCCAGTGCTTTATCCTTCTCAAAGTATTTCTGGTATTCGTTGAGTGTTGTTGCACCTATTGCTCTTAGTTCTCCTCTTGCCAGAGCAGGTTTAAGTATGTTGGCGGCATCCATGGCTCCTTCCGATTTTCCTGCTCCAACAAGGGTATGTATCTCGTCAATAAAAAGGAATAAATCACCTTTAGAGCCAATCACCTCATTTACAACCGATTTAAGCCTCTCTTCAAACTCACCCTTATATTTTGCTCCTGCAATGAGTGCTCCCATATCCAGTGAATAAATAACCTTCGATTTAAGATCTTCAGGAACATCCCCCCTGATTATTCTATGGGCAATCCCTTCAGCTATTGCAGTTTTACCGACGCCCGGTTCTCCTATCATAAGTGGATTGTTTTTGGTGCGACGCTCAAGTATCTGCAGAATACGGCGTATCTCCTCATCACGTCCAATAACAGGGTCGAGGTTTCCTGTTCTTGCCCTGTCATTCAGGTTAATTGCAAATCTGTTCAATGAATTAAAAGTATCATCTGATGTCTGATTCACAACTGAGGCACCTTTGCGTAACTCATCAACAGCCGCCATTAGAGCTTTCATGGTCACACCATTATCTTTAAGTATATGTGAGACCTTATCATTTGTTTCAAGAATACCTGCAAGCAGATGTTCCGCTGTTATGAATTTGTCTTTCATCTTAGAGGCATGGTCATTTGCTTTACGGATTGCTTCCGAAAGAGTTGATGAGAGGTAAGCATCTGCCCCTGAAACTTTCGGATATGAATCAATGAGCTTTTCAACTTCTCTTGATATATGGGTAGCATCAACACCCATTTTTCCGAATAAAAAGTCTGTAATACTCTCGGCTTCACTCATTATCCCTTTCAGCAAATGAGCACATTCCACAGCCTGCTGTCCTTTTGATGCAGCTATATTAAAAGCCTTCTGCACCGACTCCTGGGCTTTTAATGTAAAATTATTCATATTCATATTAATATCTTTTTCGGATACCCGATCAAATTCTCTGCCAGTGAGAATTACGGGACTTTTTGGCATTTTATGAGGTTATCTTTATGTCAGAATGACGTTATTTGCAATGTTATCAGGCTTCTGAAATAAGATATATAGTCAAAAAGATTGATATGTTGCAATATTTTTTCCAAATGATTGTCAATGACTATTTGAACAAAAAAAAAAATTCCTAACTTCAAGTCCAAATAAAAATGTTCTTCTATGAGTGAAAAGATCCTTGAAACCCTGATGCAGCTATTTGCTCTGATAGCCAAGCCAATGGTTGACGATACTGAAAGAAGGGGTGTAGTTGAGGCATTTCTGAAACGACTGTTAAACCAGGAACTTGTTAAGGTATACCTGGCAAAATATGATGAAGCTTATGAAGAAGCCAGGAAGAAACTGGAAAAAAGCAGTGCAGAACGTCGTGAAGGAGCAATAGCAATAAGAATAAGAAAGCTTTGTAAGGATATAAATGAACAGGGTCAGCTGGCACAGGAACAGAGAATAGTCGTTGTCATGCAGGCTCTTGAATTCTGTAAATCAGGCAGTAATGAAATAAGTCAGCTTGAATTAGGATTTATAAGTACTCTTGCTGAAGGATTGAATATTTCCGAGGAAGAATATAGTTTCATTGAAGGTTTTGTACGTAATTCATTTGATAATATACCTGATCACAATAATATTCTGTTAATAGACGGCAATGAAAAATCAGACCTCAGGGAAGCAAAACATGTCTATAAAGAGCTTCTCAAGGGGCAGATCTGGATACTATTTGTTCCCTCAGTAAAGATGTACTTTATGAGGTTTAAGGGTTCGGGTGAATTATCGATGAATGGTCAGCTGCTACAGGAAGATAAAGTGTATCCATTCAGCCAGGGCTCTTCTGTTAAAGGATACAAAATAAAGCCGATATACTACTGGGATGTCACGATGCAGTTTATGAAAGAGGAGTTCAGAGCTTCGAGGGTTGTTTATGAAGTAAATAACCTGGAGTATCGGTTTAAGAGTGGCAAAGTAGGTATTCATCCCATGAGCTTTAGGGAGGAATCGGGTAAAATGGTTGGTATCATGGGGGCAAGCGGAGCAGGTAAATCAACACTTCTCAGTGTTCTTAACGGGATTAATAAGCCCTACGATGGTGAAGTTCTGATAAACGGCGTTAGTATTCACAGGGATAAGGAGAAGATAAAAGGGCTTATTGGTTATGTATCGCAGGATGACCTTTTAATTGAAGAACTCACTGTTTTTGAAAATCTATACTATAACGCTAAGTTATGTTTTGATAATCTCACTGATGATGAGATAATTACAAAAGTAGACAATACATTAAAGAATCTCGGTTTGTTCGAGATACGTGATATG
>CAZOZU010000223.1:0-4331 GCA_964584355.1 uncultured Rikenellaceae bacterium | reverse complement strand
ACGGATTATTTACAAGAAAAGTATATTTTTCAAAAAGCAATGAACTATATACCAGTTCTGCAGTAAGTATCTCTTCGCCCCTTGTATTATACACTCTCTTATCATTTTCTGCCACAACATGAAGTATGATATTGTTAAAGGCAGGATCCTGATTATGACCATGATTATTAAAATGAGATGAACGAATATGAATTTCAACATTACCGGCCCATTCTGTTTCGCCTATGCGCAACCTGGCATTAAAAAAATCAGGGCCGGAATCACGATTATACTCACCAGGATTGATAACGGCAATCTTATTGCCTTCATTATCAATAAGTTTATCAGAGTCATAAAGACTGTATTTCCAGATGTAGTGAAGGAATTCTTCTTTCATAGCAGCACGAGTAAAATTAAACAGCGAGAAAATAAAGATACGAAATTTCCCTCAAATACCGTGAAATATCAGAATAGGTTTCTTTCAGCCAGGTATCCTTCCATTTCCATTTGCATTTCATGGGCTTTTTCACTGGCGACCTTATCAAATTTTTCTGTATTATCGGCAAAAATTATTCCTCTGGAAGAGTTTACCAGAAGGCCGCATTTATCGTTAAGCCCGTATTTTGCAACTTCAGCAAGACTTCCTCCCTGGACACCAACACCGGGTATTAGAAGAAAATGATCAGGAACGATTTTTCTTATTTCACTTATCATTTCTGCACGTGTGGCTCCCACCACAAACATCAAATTATCCGTTGTACCCCACTTTTTCGATAATGTAAGGACTCTCTCGAAAAGCTTAATACCTTCATCATTATGGTACTGGAAATCATCTGCTCCCTTATTTGATGTTAGTGCAAGCAATACTGCCCATTTATTTTCATAAGTCAGGAATGGTTTAACAGAATCTTCTCCCATATACGGAGCAACTGTTACTGCATCAAAAGGCATGTTCTTCAGGAAAGCGTGCGCATACATCTTAGAGCTATTTCCTATATCACCTCTTTTTGCATCGGCAATGACAAAAATATCCGGATATCTCCTTTTAATATATCTGACTGTCGATTCCAGTGTTATCCATCCCTCAGAACCCCGCGATTCATAGAATGCAACATTTGGCTTATATGCAACTGCATATTGTTGTGTAGCTTTTATTATCCTTTTGTTAAATTCAAATACCGGGTCTTTTTCTTTTTTCAGGAATGAAGGAATTTTTTCAATTTCCGAATCGAGACCAACACATAGAAATGATCTTTTCTGAATAATGTTATTGAATAATTGCATGTGGCTCATATTCAGATCTTTATATATTACTCTCTTTTAACCGTTCGGCATTTTCAGCCATTTGTAGTTTTTCAATTACCTCCCGAATATTTCCATCAAGCATGGATGGGAGATTATACATTGTAAGACTGATCCGGTGGTCAGTCATTCTTCCCTGCGGATAGTTGTAGGTTCTTATTTTCGCTGATCTGTCGCCTGTTGATACCATTGTTTTTCGTCTGTGTGCCACACCATCAAGATATTTCTGGTATTCAAGGTTATAGAGTCTTGTTCTTAGCTCTTTCAGAGCTTTATCATAGTTTTTTAGCTGTGACTTCTCATCCTGGCAGGTGACAACTATACCTGTGGGAATATGTGTCAGACGAACTGCCGAGTATGTTGTGTTAACTGACTGTCCTCCGGGACCTGAAGAACAATAGGTGTCTTTTCTGATGTCTTCCGGTTTAATTACCACATCAAATTCATCGGCTTCGGGAAGAACCACCACTGAGGCTGCTGATGTATGTACTCTTCCCTGTGTTTCAGTCTGGGGTACTCTCTGCACCCTGTGTACTCCCGATTCATATTTCATAATTCCATAAACACCGTCACCCGATACACTCATAACAATTTCCTTATAACCTCCGGCAGTACCTTCAGAATACCTGTTAATATCTACTTCCCACCCATTCAATTCGAAAAACTTAGAGTACATCCTGAAGAGGTCACCGGCAAAGATACTTGCTTCATCGCCTCCTGTCCCTGCCCTTATTTCAACAACAGCATCTTTGTCATCCTCCGGATCTGCAGGTAGAAGCAACAATTTTATCTCCGCCTCCATTTCTGGTATCTGGTTATTTAGAATTTCTACTTCAGCTTTGGCCATCTCTCTCATCTCTTCATCTTTTTCTTTTGCCAACAGTTCCTTGGTACTTGAAAGATTTGAAAGAGTAAGTTTATATTTCTCATATGTCTCAATAATCGGCTGGAGATCCTTATATTCCCTGTTCAGCTTTACATACCTCTTCATATCGGATAAAACATCCGGTTGAGTCAGTAATTCTCCCACCTCAACAAATCTGGATTTTACACCTTCTAGCTTTTCAAGAATAAGATTGCGGGCCATAGATTAAATTTCGGCTGCGAAGATAATAAAAAAACTCAGACTTTACTTCACTTACTCACCCCCAAACCCTCCCGACATTCTGTCGGGACAGGCTCTCTCTGCTAAAGCAAAGAGGGGGATTAATATACTGATATATAATAACTTCCCCCTCTCTACTTCGTAAAGAGGGGGAGCGAGGGGGTGAGTACATGAAAACTTTTAATACTCAAATGATCCAAACTTCGATTTAATTGTTAACCGCCTTTTATTTGATTTTTCGCAATATCCGATTACCTGAGCCTCAAGATTAAATGAGGATGCAATACTGATTATTTCGTCAGCATTTTTTTCATCAGTATAAATCTCGAACCTGTGGCCCATGTTGAATACCTGGTACATCTCCTTCCATTTTGTTCCGGATTGCTCATGGATTATTTTAAAAAGAGGAGGCAGGGGGAAAAGTTTGTCTTTCACGACATGCAGGTTATCAACAAAATGGAGAATCTTGGTTTGTCCCCCACCCGAGCAATGAACCATACCATGGATTTGTGACCGCATTGCTTCTGTAATTTTTTTCACAACAGGTGCATAGGTCCTGGTGGGCGAGAGCACCAACCTGCCCATATCTATAATCAGTCCATCCACAGGGTAGGTAAGTTCCATTTTCCCGGAGTAAAGAAGATCTTCAGGCAGTGAAGGATCAAAGCTTTCCGGGTATTTTTCAGCAAGATATTTCCCGAAAACGTCATGCCGTGCGGAGGTAAGACCATTACTACCCATACCGCTGTTATATTGATCTTCATAGGATGTTTGTCCGGATGAAGCCAGGCCAACAATAATATCTCCTTCCCTGATGTTATGATTTGATATAACATTTTCCCGTTCCATCCTGGCAGTAATTGTTGCATCAATGATGATTGTTCTTACAAGATCTCCTACATCAGCTGTCTCGCCACCCGTGGAATATATTCCGATCCCAAGATTTCTGAGTTTTTCAAGAAACTCTTCAGTCCCATTGATTATTGCTGAAATTACTTCTCCCGGTATTAATTTCTTATTCCTCCCAATGGTTGATGAGAGCATAATATTATTATAAGCGCCAACACAGATAAGGTCATCCAGGTTCATCACTATTGCATCCTGGGCTATGCCTTTCCATACCGACATATCTCCTGTTTCTTTCCAATAAACATAGGCTAGTGATGATTTTGTTCCTGCCCCATCGGCATGCATAATATTGCAATAGTCAGGATCACCTCCCAGAAGGTCCGGGATTATTTTACAGAAAGCTTTGGGATACAGACCCTTATCAATATTTTTAATTGCTGCGTGAATATCTTCTTTTTGTGAAGAAACGCCGCGCTTGCTATATCTGGAATCTGAAGACATGGAGATAATTATTAGTTCTCAGATGGTTCATAATCGGTCCTCAGGACCCTGAATTCAGTTCTTCGGTTTATCTGGTGAGCTATCTCTTTTTGCTCCTCTGTAGAAAGGCTGTTGATATACTCTTCCGAAAGAGTAACGCCTGTTTTCAGGAATGATGCCTGGTCAACTACCGAAGCATCAACAACTTTGGGGCTTGACTCACCATAGCCTTTTGCAGAAAGACGATCAGTTTCTATCCCTTTTTCAATAAGATATTCGACAACTGACTGGGCCCTCATCTGGGAAAGTTCATAATTATACTCTTCTGTATCCCTTGAATCGGTATGCGACATTAACTCAATTGTAACATTAGGATTATCATTGAGTGTTTCAACAAGTTTGTCGAGTGAAACCATAGATTCCGGTCTCAGGTCATATTTATTAAAGTCATAGAAGATGTTGGGTAATTCAATTGGTCTGTCTATGGCAGTAAGAAGTATTGTAACCATAAACTCACGACTATTATCCTTTCCTTTTGTAGTCTCTTTTTACTTACCATTCAGGTAACCATTTTTTGAAGCAAGGAAAATATAATCTACTTCCGGATTAAGAGAGA
>CAZOZU010000222.1:0-4344 GCA_964584355.1 uncultured Rikenellaceae bacterium | reverse complement strand
GTTATATTATTTAAATTTTCAAATCGTTATATATATAAATTTTACTGGCAAGTTTTTCATAGGATGCAATTATGAAAAACTGGTAGTGTATTAATACCATAATTTAAATAGATATTCATTTACACGATATAATGTTTTAAGTATCTCCTTCGTTCCCTTTGTCCAAAGAACAATATAAGGAGCTTTAATTCCCTTTTAAAATAATTGTAAAAAATAAGGGTCTGCTATCGATAAGATTATTTACATAAATCTTACAGAAACAGTATTTTGAGAACTCTGTGGTATATCTTTTTGATTATTCTCTTTCCTCAAACTGTCATTGCTCAAAACGTAACAGTCTCCGGGATTATAAAAGATAATTCATCGGGAGAGACGCTCACCGGAGCAAATATTTATGATACTGTTTCCCTGGCGGGAACTTCATCAAATAACAGGGGATTTTACAGTTTATCTCTTGAAAAAGGTGAAATAAACCTTAAGGTTTCATATGTCGGGTACTCGATACAATCAGTTAATATTCAACTTAATAAGGATACGATAATAAATATTTTCCTGAATCCCGGTATTGAACTTGATGAAATTCAGGTAAGCGCTATCGGAAGCGAAACTGATTTTAAAAAAGGCAGACTTTCATTACCTATGGTAAAACTGATAGAAATCCCTGCAATAGGTGGTGAAACAGATCTTATCAAGGCTCTTACAACAATGCCCGGAATTACACAAAGTAATGAGGGTTCTTCAGGAATTGTGGTCAGAGGCGGAGGACAGGATCAGAATTTATTTTTACTTGATGGAATGCAGGTTTATAACACTGGCCATCTCTTTAATTTTGTATCTGTCTATAATCCTGAAGCAATTAAACGGATTGATTTTTATAAAAGTGCTTTCCCGGCACGATACGGAGGCCGGCTCTCTTCAGTTACCGATATTACATTAAGAGACGGAAATAACAAAAAAACAGCCGGATTATTTAATATTGGGTTGATTGACTCTAAATTGACTCTTGAAGGACCTTTGAATAAAAAAACAACATTTCTGTTTGCCGCAAGGAGTACTTATTTCGATCTTTTTACCCCATTAAGAAAAACTACAGGTAATAATTCATCTCAACCCGGAGCATATCCGGAATCCGATGAAATTGTACTATATACATTCGCAGATATAAACTTTAGAATCAACCATACTTTTAACAGTAAACATTCAATATCATTTAATGCCTATTCCGGTATCGATTATTACAGGTTGAACAGTAATATTTATTTAGGTGAAGAAAAAGAAAAATATTCTCTATACAATAATGTTATATCTGTTAAGTCATCACATTTCATAAACAATAAATTATTTATCAACTCCATGATCGGTTTCTCAGCTAATTCGGGAGTATCAAAACTAGATATGAAACAGTATTATAAATACACTGAATTTGACTCCGTACAAATGGTCAGGTCTGATACGTATAAAATCGAAAAAACTGAAAAATATTATCAAAAGAGTTCTTTAAATAATCTTTCAGCATCTGTCGATTTGTTCTATTATCCAAATAATAGTCATACTCTAAATTTGGGGGCCTTATTCAACTATCACATTTATCAACCGGGAATTTACAAGACAGAACTTACGGATATCTATGAAAATACTATTCAGTTAACAGAAAAATTCGGGAATAAAGAATACCGATCACTTGAAGGATCTTTATATCTTGAAGACGAATACAAAATCAATAAAAGAATTGTTATAACTGCCGGAACAAGGTTAAACCTGTTTAATGTTTCCGGTATAACATTTCTGAATACAGATCCCAGGTCTTCAATATCCTATGCATTTCCGTGTGATTTTTCTTTAAGACTGTCATATTCACAAATGACTCAGAACAACCATGCTTTGATAAGAAATGATTTGCTGATGTACAAGACTGTATGGGTCCCGGCTTCAAAAAATCTACCTCCGGAAAGATCGAACCAGATTTCATTTGGATTTATTAAGAAATTTGAAAAAGCGGATTATTCTATGGAAGCTGAAATATTCTATAAGACGATGCATAATCTTATTGAATATGACATTAATTATCTTTCGAAATATGCTTTTTACAACTGGGAGAATTCACTTATAACTGACGGTAAGGGCCGGGGATATGGCATAGAAGTATTTATAGAAAAAACCAAAGGCCGTTTTACGGGAAATATTAATTATTCATTGTCATGGCATGAACGGAGATTTGATGAACTTGGAGGTACATGGTTCCCCTACATTTTCGACAGAAGGCATGTATTCAATACGAGCGGTTCAATAAAACTCAACAAGGGATGGAAACTATCTTATTTCTGGACCTTAAGCAGTGGTCACAGGATTAACTTACCGGTAGCATATGTAAATTCGAATCCTTATGCATATGGATATTTTATTTATGAAGGTCTTTATTCGCAAAGACTTCCTCTTTATCACAGGCTTGATTTAAGTGTCGGTTGGCAAAAGAAAAATAAAAAGGGCAATTACACCGGTTTTAATTTTAGTGTTTATAATGTTTACAACAGATTAAACGCATATTACTTGTTTGTGGATCATGATTATATATATGATAACCAGGGAAATCTTACTGATTATCATGCAAGTGTAAAAAAAATGACACTCCTCCCTATTATTCCTTCTGTTAACTTTTTTTATAGGTTTTAAAAATGAATAATTTGGTTAAGCTAATTTGTTTTGCTCTTTTTCCTTTATTATCCACATCCTGTGAAATAGTTAACAGCATAGATTACGATATACCTCAACAACCTGTAAAGATTGTAGTTACAGGATTTATAGGATTAAATAATAAGGCCGAAGTACATCTGGGACTTACTCATCATCCTTTGTCTCTTGAAGAAGATACAATTGTTACGGCGTATGTATCCTTATATAAAGGAGATACATTTATTGAAAACCTGACATGTAATGACGAGTCAGTCTACTATTCCTCTGACACTCTTTTTCCGTCAGAAGGAGAAGAGTATTTTGTAGCGGTAAGTTCAGAAGAATTCCAGTCAGTGAATTCTGATCTGACAGAAATACCTGAGGCAGTAACAATTGATAGTGTTAAGTATATAGAAAATACTGAACATGAGTTAATAATAAGGATATATTTCACTGATATGCCCTCTGATAATTATTATGCATTCAAGATAATAAGAAGCCGAAATGATACACTCGCAGATAATGATTTAAATTTCAGGCTTATTGATCCATCAACAGTATTTGATGATTTATTATTCAATTCCCGGGCAACAAGTATTGAAAGAAATGTTAACTTAATATACGGAATAAACAACAACAAACTGGTATTTTACAATAAAATAATAATAGTCCTTTATAGTCTTTCGGAAGAGTGTTTCAGCTTCTTTAAAGACCTTTATGAATCTGATTATACAAGCGGAGATATGTTTATGTCACCCAACAGAATATATACAAATATAACTAACGGATATGGTGTGTTTGCGGGATATTCGGCAGATACTTTGATAATTAATATTTTATAAGAATGAAAAGAGTATTTGTTTACTTTTTAATCTTTATCCTGATTCCCTCTATGGTTTTTAGCCAGAAAAACAAAATTAGTCTGAAGGCAGGGGCTACACAATGTATAATTAAAAAAGTACAGAACCCATCATATCCCCAAATTTATCTGGGCAATGCAGGAAGTCGTGCCGGATTCAATCTTGGCGTTAAATATTCATACAAAGCTTTTGGTTTTATTACTTTTGGAGGTGAGTTTCAGTATTTACTTAAGGGTTATGGTGCTGAATTTGGAAGTGATAAAAAATATTCAGATCATTATTTAAGCCTTTCGCCGGTTCTTTCATTTTTCCCTTTTTCAAAATCGGATAATAAGTATTTATCTTCTATATCGATTGAAACAGGTTATAATATAAACTATTGTATAAAGACAGAAATGGACTTGGAAAATGTCACTGAATATGAGCAAAATCTATTGGAACTCGGATATTGTTTAGGTGTTAGTTTTCAGCCGGGTAAAGCAGGCATTCAATTATATTATTTTTCTGCACAGACACCATTTCTTAAAGTTAATAATCCGGTTCCACCATTTATAGAAAGCAGATATAGTAATGTACTCGGGATTTCATTTCTATACAGGTTTTTCTGAAATAGAAAATGTATGAACTATATATTAGTAATGATTATTTGCCTGATATCAATTTTAATTTATTTCAATTTCTGAAAATACAAAAACACATTAACCTTTTTTGACTACCTGATATTCTGAACAGATACTTATTAAATAATTCCTTCCTATAAGTCACAGTTTTTGCAAACCCTGCCTGCCGGCAGGCAGGTGCTCCTGCTTTCTTG
>CAZOZU010000221.1:0-4349 GCA_964584355.1 uncultured Rikenellaceae bacterium | reverse complement strand
TTAGGAAAAATAAAACTTATTTCCAACAATCCGGTAATAAGAGCTGGCCTGGAAGGATATGGAATTAAGATCGTTGAAGCTATACCTCTGGTAATAGAACCTAATCCTCATAATAAGTTCTATCTTGAAACAAAAGCCAATAAGATGGGTCATGATCTGACATGCTTCAAACATATTGCCAAGGATTGATTTTTTTCTTAGATTTGTTATTTCGCTTAATCAATAACAATGAAAAGCCTCAGGATAGTATTCATGGGGACTCCTGACTTTGCAGTGGCAACATTAGGTTCCCTGCTAATGAACGGCTTTAATGTAGTTGGTGTTATCACTGCTCCTGACAAACCTGCGGGACGAGGAAGAAAAACGACCAGATCAGCAGTAAAAGAATTTGCTGAATTTAGCTATCTGCCTATCATTCAGCCTGATAACTTAAAAGATCCGGCATTTGTCAATACATTAAAGAGACTAAAAGCTGATGTTTTCATTGTTGCTGCATTCCGTATGCTACCTGAAGTTGTCTGGAAACTGCCATCAATCGGTACTATTAATCTGCACGCCTCACTGCTGCCTCAATACCGGGGAGCTGCGCCTATCAACCATGCAATAATTAACGGAGAAACAGAAACAGGTGTTACTACATTCTTTATAGACGATAAGATTGACACCGGAAATATTCTGCTCAGAGAAAAGGTACAGATATTCCCGTTAGAAAATGCCGGAGATCTGCACAACAGACTGATGATACACGGAGCAAGACTAGTAATAAAAACACTTGCAGGTCTTGCAGAAAACAATTTAAAACCACAACCACAGTCTAATTACGTCGTACCTGGAGAAAAACTAAATACAGCTCCCAGGATTATGGCTGAAGATTGTATCATTGACTGGGCGAAAAACCCTGTTATGATTTATAACTTTATTCGCGGCCTTGCCCCTTACCCATGTGCAAGGTCATTCCTGAAAAAGGGCTACGAAACACTTCTATTCAAGGTCTATGAGAGCCAACCCGAATCTGTAAAACACAGATATCAACCAGGACATCTGATTTCCGACGGGAAATATTTCCTGAAAGTTGCCTGTAATGATGGATTTGTGAATATTCTGAATCTCCAGCTTGAAGGGAAAAAAAGAATGAATACAGTTGAATTTCTAAGAGGTTTCAGGATTGCGAAACACGTAATCACTGTCAGTTAACCGGCTTCCTGTTTCTCAACCAGATCTTCCCGCCTTCAACAGGCTCCTCTCCTTCCTCCATAAGGTTCATTTCGTAAAGTTTCTTAAGCTTTATCCCATACTGCTGTGATATTGTATACATCGTATCTCCTGAGCTGACAGTGTGTGTTTCCTTTCCTGGTTCAGCTCTGTCTCTCTTCGGCTGGAGATAAAGTATCTGGCCCGGGACAGGCATGAAATCGTCGCTAAGCTCATTATACCTCGACAACTCCCACCTCAGTAATTGAAATTTATTCTCTATAATGTCCTTCGTTTCACCATCCTGTACAATGATATATTTGATACGGTTATTTTCCATTATTCTCTGAGCTCCTGATAATAAATTAGTATTGTTGTCAGGAGTAGATTCAACAATTTTTTCTTCAATATAAGTGTTCGTTTGCCCCTCTTTATCTTCCCGGAATTGATCAGCTTTTCGTATAGATGCAGAAGATCCGCTATCATAGATATATAAAGAGCTTTCTTCTATTTTCCTGATAAGCATATTTGCATAATCGGGATTGGTGGCATAGCCTGCTTTCTTAAGTCCCCGTGCCCATGCCTTGTAATCAGTTGAAGGAATATCGAAAAGAAAACTATATCTCGATCCGGATGTTAAAAAATCCGAATGATCATAAAAAGAATCTTCAGGCCTTGAATATTTCCTGAAGCATTCGTTTCTACGATCATCATGATGTTTTATTGTAGGTCCTGTCCAATCGCTGTGACACTTAATTCCAAAATGATTATTTGCTTTACGGGCAAGTGTGCTGTTTCCATAATTTGATTCGATCATTCCCTGGGCCAGAGTAATACTTGCCGGAATACCTGTTCTCTTCATTTCACTTATTGCCAGGCCTTTATACCTTTCAACATATGCAGATGTACTGGCCGCACCCCTGGAAGAGGTGACAACCGGTCGTGAAGATCTGCATGCGGTAAAAGATAACGCAATCAGAATCAGTATGATATGATATTGGTTTCTGGACATATTCTTTGTTTTGCCAAAAATAATAAAAACATGAAGCTGCATTAAGATTAGATATTCACAATAAGAAATTATTTATCAGTATCTCTTTTACCACGGAGAACATAGGTTTGCACGGATTTTTATTCCGTGACTATTACGTGTACCTCCGTGAAACCCGTGGTAATAATTTTTAATAGTATTAACATAAAGTTATACAGATTATTATTATCGCTATTCCCTGTAGTCAAATAATATTTAAAATATTACTTTTGTAATCCAAACTGAATAAGTAAGTTATGATAAGGACCATAAATATCTCAATTCCGTATAAGGAATTTGATACTATTAAGGAGCTTGGATCTTCAGACCGCGAACTACTCTTATCTGCAATGGAAACAGCAAAAAATGCTTATGCACCGTATTCACGATTCAAAGTGGGAGCTGCGGTACGGCTTGAGAGTGGTAAAATAGTAAGTGGCACAAATGTTGAGAATGCTGCTTATCCTTCCGGAATATGTGCTGAACGCACCGCGCTTTCGGGAGCATCTTCAAATTATCCCGGTGACAAACCTGAAGCAATAGCTGTGGCTGCAATAGCTGAACAGGAATTATCACAAGAACCTGTTTCACCATGTGGTAACTGTCGTCAGGCTATTGCAGAAGAGGAAAAAAGAAATGGTAAAAACATAAGGATCATCCTGGGCAGTAAGAATAAGATACGGGTTATTGAGAGAGGGAGCGACCTTCTTCCGCTTCAGTTCAGCAGGAATGATCTTCCGGTCACTCCTCACTGATAATAAGCTGAAAGCCTGCTCCGTGTATATTTTTTATATTCAGACGGGGATCATCTGATAACATCTTCCTGAGTTTAGTGATATAAACATCCATGCTGCGTGCTGTAAAATAGTCATCGTTACCCCATATTTTCTTAAGAGCCATCTCCCTGCTAATAAGTGCATTAGGGTTGGCAGCAAGAAGTTCAAGCAACTGACCCTCCTTGGGCGAGAGTTTCTTTTCCTCATCACCTGCAGTAAGTGTCCTGAGCTTTGAATTGAAAACGAATTTTCCTATCTCAATAATATCTTTTGTATTGCCCTGAATATCTCTCCTGGCAATTATAGCATGTATTTTCGCGAGGAGGATATCAGTATCGAATGGTTTCGTTATGTAATCATCTCCTCCCACTCCATATCCCATGAGGACATCTTCCTTTAGTTTTTTTGCTGTCAGAAATATTATAGGAATTTTATTATTGATCTGTCTGATCTCTTTTGCAATTGTGAATCCGTCGACATGTGGAAGCATAATGTCGAGGATACATATGTCAAAATTACCTTTTCTGAAATGTTCAACGGCATATTTACCGTCATCAATCCATTCTACTGAAAAGTCGTTTATCTTAAGATATGATTTAAGTACTGATCCAAAACTCAGATCATCCTCGACGAGGAATATTTTAACAGGGGTATTGTTCATTTCCCATTTACAGGTTTAAATGGTAAAAATACATCAAAACGACTTCCCATACCAGGTTCACTGTCAACTTTTATTTCTCCCTTGTGAGCATAAGCAATAGCCAATGAATAATTCAAGCCAAGGCCAAAACCTTTTACATCATGTACATTTCCGGAGGTTTGCCGGTAAAACCTGTCAAATATCCTGTGCTGAACACTATTACTCATGCCAATTCCCTTATCAGCAACCGACATAATTATACCTTGCTCATTATTCCGTGTTTCAACAAGGATATCAGGAGCTTCCTCCGAATATTTTATTGCATTGTCGAGCAGGTTGTTAACAAGGTTTATAAGATGATCATTGTCTCCATAAATAACAGGATCAGAGGCATTAAGGTTGAGCTTGATTGTACCATTCCTCTGCAATAAAAGTATCTCAATAGTATCTACCGCACGTTCAATAACCTCATGTAGTGATAGTTCCTCAAACCTGAATTCTATTTCTTTCTTGTCGAGTGATGCAATCTGTAATATTGTTTCCACCTTTTTGTTCATCCTGCTGTTTTCCTTTTTTATCATACTTATGAAATGCCTGATACTCGACTCATCACTAATCACTTTTGGATTTGTGATGGTATCAGCTGCAAGCGATATTGTGGAAATAGGAGTTTTAAATTCGTGAGTCATATTGTTTATAAAATCTGACTTCA
>CAZOZU010000220.1:0-4355 GCA_964584355.1 uncultured Rikenellaceae bacterium | reverse complement strand
AAGTAATGGACACTCTCTTGCAGTTGTTGATTTTGACCAGGACGGAAATATGGATATATGGTATGCAGAGATGACTCTTGGGGGATATACAGAAGCGGTAAACAGGATCTTACTTGGTGATGGCTCAGGTAATTTCCCAAACGATATAATTATCTCTGAAGGTATTGATCTTCATGACTCGGAGATCGTTGACCTTGACGGGGATGGGGATCTCGATATCCTGGGGAAACCATATGATGGTGGTGCTCCGCGCTTGGATATATGGCTTCAGAATGGAACAGAAAAGAAAGCCGGAGTCAATTGAAATATTGACTGCTCTTTCTATGCTGACAGATGATGCAATGCCATTGTTGCAAATCCCAGGGCTAAAAAGAATCCGACCATATCAGTAACTGTAGTTAATATTGGTCCTGACGCAAGAGCAGGGTCAATATTCATTTTTTTGAGGATCAGCGGAACAGTACCGCCTATTGAGACAGCGATTAACGTATTTATTGCAAGGGCTCCACCCACCACAATGCCGAGGCAGATATTTCCTTTCCACAGATATGCAGCTACCCCTATTAAAACCCCAAGGACAAGACCATTGATTAATCCCACTGATATCTCCTGTAGCCAAACCCTGAAAACCTCACCCGGTCTGACAGTCCCAAGTGAAAGCTCACGCATACTGACAGCCACGGCCTGGTTTCCGGTACATCCACTCATGTCGGATATGATGGGCAGGAAAACAGCCAGTGCAATAACTGTACTTAATGTATCCTGGTAAAATGCTATTACGCTGGCAGCTATCAGGTTGAGTACAACATTCACCGATAACCATGAAAGACGCCGTCGCGATCTGAGTAGTACAGGCATGGTCCTTAATTCATCACCACCAACAATACCTTGGGTTTCAAGGTGTTCAAAGGCCGTCCTTTCATTCATGGCTTCAAGTACATCGTTCCTTATTACGACACCTATTAGCTGATTCTGATCATCAATAACCGGGAATCCATAATAATTGTATGTATCAAACGAGTCATCCAGCTTTTCAAGAGGGGTATACACATTAACAGCCATTACTTCTTCTTTTATTACGATATCTGAGAGTCTCTTATTTGGATTACTTAATAAGAGATCCTGCATCTGTAGAACCCCGACAAACACGTTGTTATCAGAAACAACATAGATATATCTGATCTGGTAATTTTTATATTTTTCTGAGTTTGCCCTCATGTCTTCTATTACTTCTTTTACAGTATATGATTCGTTATAGGCAATAAACTCGGTTAGCATCAGTCCTCCGGCAGTTTCAGAGTCATACTCTATCATTTTTCTGACCTTTGCAGCTTCATCAGGATGCATTTCTGTAAGAATAGCCTCTGCCTCTTTTTCAGGCATCTTGCCGAAAAGATCTGCACGGTCATCACTAGTCATTTCGTTAATGATAGCAACTGCCCTTTCGGCATCCATCTCTTCGATTATATCGGCAGCCTGTGATTCGGGCAGCTCTTCTATGACATCTGCTGCCTCTTCAGGATTGATCATTAACAGCAATTTATGCTGGTCTTTCCTGGTGAGCTTACTCATAAGATATATTACTTCACTTGTTGGAAGCGATTCAATGAAATTGTTAAGCTCAGTCTTTTTATCTTCTTGCAGTAATGTTTTGACTATCTCACAAGGCTGCAATGTTTCTTTTTGATCCATATCTCTATATGTTATTTTGAAATTTTATTCGTTTCTTAACAGGCATACCCAGTCTTTTCCATCCCTTTGAGGAGGATCTCCTGTTGAAACATACCCCCGGCCGGAAATATTTTTAACACTTCCTTGTTGTAAATCTCCTCCCTTTCTCGGATTATACCATTGTATTGTGTAGTTACCATCGGGTAGTAAAATATCTGTTGGTTTTCCCTCGGGTAGATATATGGTATAGATTGCTCCATCCTTTGCAAGGCAGTAATCGTTTTTAGCTATTGTTATTTCATCAGCATTTTTCATTTCAGAGATTGGCAAATAGAGATGAAAGAAATCCAATGCTATTTTTGTCTGATCCCAGAGTATGTCACGACTTCGCCAATCCTCACAGCTAAGGTCAGAATGTGGATAAGAATATCCAAAATACCACTCTACACCGGCGCCTCCTGCCATCAGGTTCCCCCATAATACTTTATGTCGTATTGTATCATGCCCCGAATCGATATTGTCGGGTAGGGCTCCCTTCCAGTGCTGACCAATTTCATCCGTACATACCACCCATGGATGGACTGCATCATGTGATTCCTGTAACCAGTAAATTGCATCACTGTGAACATCATCCACATTACCGCATTGTATCGAGGGCCCCTCAATATTTTTAAAACCAAGGTATTCAGTCATATCCTTTTGCCTTTGTGCTGGGTCTGAATGTGTATGTACCACAATAAAATTATCATAAGGATCGAGCCTGCGAATATAATCTGCCATTAACCGTGTATCATTATATGTTTGACCATATGGCGACCATTCCGTCGGGTTATGTTCTTCTCCCAGGTTCCATGTTATTGCCGGATGATGTGAAAACCGTGCTATCAGTTCCCTGAGGTATAGTTTCCTTTGTACATCGAGATAGCCGCAATCGAGCAGAGTTTCATTTTCAGTCTCCTGAAGTACAAAATGTAACATTATCCCTTTGATAATAGCATGTTCGAAGACAATTTCCCACTGGTCAAGTTTACTGCAATCAAACAGGTAGCGTTCATTACGATCAGTATATGGCCAAACATCCTCACCATCACCAAGAATATTAAGGGTGAGAAAATAGATGCTATTCATTCCTTTGGATGCCAGGTAGTTAATAGCGCCAATAATCCCCTTGCCCTTATCATTTTTCCATTGTGGATCACCTTCCTTCCAGTCTTTAATGTGCGGTTCGTACAGGTGCAGACCCTTGTTGGGTGAAGCTTCTCCGCTCCTGGTTTTATTATTACCTCCATAATATGTTCCATCAAATTCACTGTAACCGAGAAAATTTTCAGGACTGTCGGCTCCTCCTTTAAGAAAGAATTCTCCGGTTCCGGCATGTCTTAAAAAATTCTCTCCCACATATTGCAACCGGCCTTTTGCACGAAAATCAGGAGTAACCTTATTGGTTTTTTCAACAACGAATGTTCCGTTAATACCATCAATAAAACATCTCTGGCCTTTGACTGGATCATCTGATATTGCAATATTACTTCCTTTAAGAAAGCTTACATTATAATTCCAGATACCCTCTGAGGGTGGACAGAAATGTGCACGCCACTTATTTCCCGATCTTGCCGAAGTCTCTGAAGCAATTCCATCAGCTGCAAAATATCCGGGTACATTTATTTTATAATTTCCATTGGAGAATTCTACATCCAGACGGTAATCAGTAAAAGGATTAATAGTATCATATTCTGATGCAAATGGTCCTGTAAAAGTTAATGTTATGGTATGCCAGGTTCGCTTCTCACCATCGATATTCAATGAAGGTGAATCAGAACATGAACTGGTAATAGTTAAAATTCCAGACATAACGACTACATACCAATTTATTATCATTTTTCCCTTTGAATAGAATCGCTTGTAGTTACCTGGAATTTTCAATCCATGTGTAATTTTGTTTATCTTCATAGCCCGAAATAGATTTATCCTTAATCGACTTATCTTTAAACAGTCAAGTTAAATAAAAAAAATCTTATACCGGGATGCAAAAAGGTATTTACAAAAATTTAATGTTCTTGTCGCTTATTCTTTTTATAAGTTCAGGGATATCATACCTGTGTGATAATATATTTCTGACTGGAATTTTCCTGATAGCTGGTTTTATAGCCATGGCAACCGGAGTGAGGGGATTTCAGAAACTAAAGGGTTTCTCATATACTTTATGGATCTTTACAGCTGTAGCAGCCTCAATGTTTTACCCTCAATATTTTACCTCAATAGGTGATTTTCAGTTTAAACTACTGATAGTACCTCTTTTACAGATCATCATGTTTGGTATGGGTTCGCAAATGAGTTTTGCTGATTTCGCCGGTGTGATAAAAATGCCTAAAGGAGTAATTATCGGGGTCTTCCTGCAATTTACGATAATGCCGCTTGTAGGACTGACAATAGCAAGTATCTTTAATTTTCCTCCTGAAATAGCAGCAGGAATAATCCTCATAGGATGTGTTCCGAGCGGTCTGGCTTCAAATGTCATGTCTTTTCTTGCAAAGGCAAACCTGGCACTCGCTGTTACAATAAGCGCTGTTACAACCCTTCTTTCTCCTTTTGTGACACCTGTTCTTATGAAATGGCTTGGAGGCCAGTTCATTGAGGTTGATTTCTGGAGCATGATGCTTGATATTCTCAATATGATTATACTT
>CAZOZU010000219.1:0-4384 GCA_964584355.1 uncultured Rikenellaceae bacterium | reverse complement strand
GAGAAAAACCTTTGCATATTGAAGGGCTGGATAATTGTTACTGGGTACTGCTTGATTATGGAAATGTGATTGTTCACATTTTTCTTGAGGAATACAGGAATTTCTACAGCCTTGAGTCACTATGGGCAGATGCCTTGATAGAAGCAGTGGAAGATATAATTTAGAAGTAGAATCTTATGGCTGAAAATAAAAATAAACCAACACCGGGCAGGAATGATAAAAATCCTAAACCTCGTTTTAATACGAACTGGATTTTTGCAATTCTTGCCATATCTATCATCCTCTTTGAGATCATTTTCAGTGGCAAATCATCACAAAAAGCCACTACACGGATGTTAAGAGATATGATAGAACACCATGATATTGAAAAACTTGTTGTGGTTAACAAAGAGCAGGCTGAAATATACCTGACCAATATAGCACTTGAGTCAGGCCGTTATCCGGGTTCGGATAAAAAAGGAGGAGGGGCAATGGGTTTACAGGCACCCAAACCTCATTTTACATATAACATAGGAGATGTAAGCAATTTTGAACCATCTTTTATGGAGATACAGGCAGAGGCCGGATATGCGGAAGAAGAGCTTATCTATCCCGAGTTTATTACAAGGAAAAATTATTTTGCGGATATTCTCTCCTGGCTGCTTTTCCCCGCATTACTGATTATTGTATGGTTGTTTTTCATGCGTCGCATGGCGGGTGGAGGAGCTGGAAGTGCAGGAGGGATCTTCAGTGTTGGTAAATCACGGGCCCAAATTTTTGACAAGGAATCAAATGTTAAAATTAATTTCCATGATGTGGCAGGTCTCGAGGAAGCCAAGACTGAAGTAATGGAGATAGTTGATTTCCTTAAAAATCCAAAAAAATATACACAGCTTGGAGGCAAGATACCCAAAGGAGCCTTGCTGATTGGTCCTCCCGGAACAGGGAAAACTTTACTGGCAAAGGCTGTTGCCGGAGAAGCTAATGTGCCTTTCTTTTCTATTTCAGGATCTGATTTTGTTGAGATGTTTGTAGGAGTAGGTGCCTCAAGGGTGAGAGACCTGTTCAAGCAGGCCAAGGAAAAGGCTCCCTGCATAGTATTTATTGATGAGATAGATGCAGTAGGCAGGGCCAGGAATAGAAATGTTAATTTCGGATCAAATGATGAGCGCGAAAATACTCTTAATCAGCTCCTTACAGAGATGGACGGATTTGGGACAAATATAGGAGTAATAATACTTGCCGCAACCAACAGAGCAGATATTCTTGACCGGGCATTGCTTCGCGCAGGACGTTTTGACCGGCAGATACATGTGGAACTACCCGATCTGACTGAAAGAGAGGCTATATTTAAAGTGCATCTCCGGCCAATAAAGATTGCAAAGAATTTTGACGTAAGTTTTCTGGCTAAACAAACTCCCGGCTTTTCCGGTGCTGATATAGCTAATGTTTGTAATGAATCAGCCCTGATAGCTGCAAGAAAAAATAAAACTATAGTTGAAAAACAAGACTTTCTTGACGCTATCGACAGGATCATTGGTGGTCTCGAAAGAAAAAACAAGATAATATCATTGCAGGAAAAAAGAACTATTGCTTACCATGAAGCCGGTCATGCAACAGTAAGCTGGCTTCTTGAGCATGCCAGCCCACTTGTGAAAGTTACAATTATTCCACGGGGCAGAGCACTTGGAGCTGCATGGTATCTTCCGGAGGAACGGCAAATAACCACACGCGAACAGCTGCTTGATGAAATGGCTTATGCGCTGGGAGGAAGAGCTTCTGAAGAATTGATGTTTGGAAAAATATCGACAGGAGCCCTCAGCGACCTGGAAAAGATTACCAAACAAGCCTATGCAATGGTGTCGTTTTTCGGAATGAGCAACAAAGTTGGAAATATTAGTTTTTATGATTCTTCAGGACAGTCTGATTTCGGCTTTACAAAACCATACAGTGAAAAAACTGCCGAGATAATCGACCAGGAGGTAAAATCTATAATTGAAGAATCATACCTGAGAGCCAAGGATGTGTTGAAGAAAAATATGAAAGGACTGAAAGAACTTGCTGAATTGCTTCTTGAGAAAGAGGTTATTTTTAGCGAGGACCTTGAGCGAATATTTGGTAAAAGAAAAGGTGATAAGGCAAAGGAAAAACAGGAAACCAAAACCAGCAAAACAACAATGGTTAAAAATAAAACAGAGGGTAGAAAATCAGAGAATAATAAAGTAAGACAAACAAAAAAACCATCCTCTGTGAAGCGTAAACCCAAAGAATAAAATATTCAGGATTGAATAATTTCTTCAGACGTACTTTAACAGGTATAGGGATATTAATATTTGTTCTGGGAGGCTTCTGGCTCCATCCTGTTTCTTTTTTACTTACAGGACTCATTGTAATGGCCGGGGCACAGTATGAGTATTATCTTATCATACGTAATGCAGGTGTGAAATCACAGATTATACCCGGAATGGTAACAGGAGCAGCAGCCTATCTGCTTTCAGTTTTCATTGCTGCCGGAAAACTGCCCTGGAAATTCTATCTTGTCCTTATACCATTGATTATAATTATAATGGTTATCGAATTGTACAGGAAGGAACAAAAACCCTTTGATTCTTTGGCACATACGTTATTCCCGTTATTCTATATCACTGTTTCGTTTTCTATGTTCCCCTTTTCAGCATTTTCGCATATTGGCCTTGATTCATTGCTGCCACATGGTATTATAGAATTTTCACCAGGAATTATTGTCGGATTTTTTATTCTTCTCTGGACAAACGATACAGGAGCCTACCTTATTGGCATTGCCTTTGGACGTCACCGGCTTTTGGAAAGGATTTCACCCAAAAAATCATGGGAAGGATTTTTCGGGGGATTGATCCTGGCTGTTGCTATGGCCTGGCTGCTCTCCGACTGGTTTGGAGTGGTTGATAGAACAGAATGGGTCATTATCTCCATAATAATTTCGATAGCAGGCACTTATGGAGACCTGGTTGAGTCGATGCTGAAAAGAAGCATAGGTGTAAAGGATTCAGGGACAATTATGCCTGGTCATGGAGGATTTCTTGACCGTTTCGACTCTGCTATTGTGTCTTTTCCCCTTGTATTTCTTTTTATTACACTTTTTGGATGATTAAGAAGACTTATTTAATTTTGTACAAAATATTAATTGATGAGTATTCACAAGGAAGGGTATAAAATTTTATTTGCAGGTTTCATCATACTGCTGATCATCAATTTGCTGGTCGTAATATTCTTTGCCGATAATACCCTGCTAAAATGGATGGTCCTTTTCCTTTCGCTGGGATTATATGTTTTTGTCCTCTTTTTCTTCAGGTTACCCGCAAGACAACTTGATCCTGACCCCGGGCTGGTTTATGCTCCGGCTGACGGTAAGGTGGTGGTTATTGAGAAAGCTGAAGAAAAGGAGTACTTCAGAGATATGCGCCTTCAGATATCAATTTTTATGTCTCCTTTCAATATGCACAGCAACAGGTACCCTGTTTCAGGATCCGTCAAGTATATACAATATCACAGTGGGAAATACATAGTGGCGTGGCATCCAAAATCTTCTGAGTTGAACGAAAGAAGCACTATTGTTATTAAAACCAGGGAGGGAACTGAGATACTGATAAGACAAATAGCAGGAGCAGTTGCCAGAAGAATAGTAACATATGCAAAGGAAAACCAGGAGGTTAAACAGGGCGACGAACTGGGATTTATAAAATTTGGATCTAGAGTTGATATCTTCCTTCCTCTGGGAACGGAAATTGAGATACCTATTCTCCAGCAAGTGAAAGCCAATAAAAGTATTATTGCCAGAATGTGAACACTTTCGGTTATGAAACCACCTTATTGTTATGTTCACGAACAATTAGGGTAATTTTTTGTATTATATTTTGAGGTTCAGTATTATTAACTATTCCCGATACTCAAATGATAATAAATTACTAACAGATGAAAAGAAACGACGACAGAATTATAGATATAACAGATGATGTGAAATGGATTGGTATTCTTGATTATGATATCCTTACGTTTGATATTGTAATGACTACAGAATTTGGGACCACATATAATTCATATTTTATAAATGCTGAAAAAAAAGCTCTTATCGAAGTTTCAAAAGCAAAGTTCAGCGAGACCTATTTTAAGAAGCTAAAATCAGTCACTGATCCGAAAGATATAAGTTATATCATTCTTGACCACACGGAACCTGATCATTCGGGTAGCCTGGAAATGCTGCTTGAGATGGCTCCCTCCGCAACAGTGGTCGGTAGTGGCAATGCAATTAGATACCTGGAAGATATAGCAAATGTTCCGTTCAAATCACAGGTAGTGAAGGATGGAGATACAATTGACCTTGGCAATAAAACACTTAAATTCATTGCAGCACCAAATCTTCACTGGC
>CAZOZU010000218.1:0-4408 GCA_964584355.1 uncultured Rikenellaceae bacterium | reverse complement strand
GTTCAATGGATAGAATGACAGATTCCGGTTCTGTAGGTTGGGCGTTCGAGTCGCCCCGGGATCACAATGGAGGGGCGACGAGAACGCGAAGGGGAGGAGCGTTCGAACCGAGCGAGCAATGCGAGCGAGCTCGTGAGCGGGTTGTGTGCTTGCCTGTGTGTAGCGAACAATCGCCCCGGGATCACGAAACGTTGAAACGGCATATTATGCTGTTTCTACATATTGCGTAATATTTCAATCATTGCAGTAATAGCGTCAGCATCAGCAGGATCCTTTACCGGCGATAAACCCAGTAACGATCTGGCATGGTTAAGATCCCTGCGCGAAATGTAATCCTTTCCTATGAGGATATAATATAGTATTGCCGATTTAAGAGTATTGGCTTTAATCCTGAATGTATGAGGACTTAATCTTGAAGGGAAAATATGGACATATCTCGATTCATCATTATGATATTTCAGCATCCATTGAGATTTGTCCGACAGTATGAATATCCTGAAATCATTGTACTTTTTCCCTGTCCACTCAGAATACGCTCTCTTCTCACTCAGCTTTTCGGAGTAAAGAAATTCTGCTATCTCACTGCAAATATTTTTTATTGATAATCTGCCTGTATAGACATCCATAACCGATGTTCCGATATGTTTAAGTTCTTTTATTAGTATTTTAATATCAGGGTTATTATCTTCAGGTATTTTATCGAATGTATACTCCCTGATGTATGCAAGATGATGTTTTAAGGGATTAAATTGAAAAGGTTCCGGTATCTGGTATCCTGGATTCATTTAAGCAAAATTAAAAGAAATGAATTACCTTTATGTATATAGTAAAAGTAGTAATATGACATCTGATTCTAAAGTACAGTTTCTGAAAACCATAAATCATGAACAGCCTGACAGGGTTGTTGTTGATTTCGGCGCTTCACCGGTAACAGGTATTCATGTCGTGGTTGTTGAAAAACTCCGCGAATACTATGGTCTTGAAAAACGACCTGTTAAGGTTATTGAACCATACCAGATGCTCGGAGAAATTGATATGGAGCTGATCGATGCTATGAGAATTGATGTAATAGGACTATCAGGGGAGAATAATATGTTTGGCATCCCCAACAGAGACTGGAAAGCACATAAAACATTCTGGGGGCAGGAGGTTCTCCTGCCGGGTGAATTTAATTGTACATATAACAGTAACGGGGATATGCTTATCCATCCTGAGGGAGATACATCAGTCCCTCCAAGTGCCATGATGCCTAAAACAGGATTCTTTTTTGATGCACTTGACAGACAGCAACCTATTAATGAAGCTATACTGAAGGTGGAAGACAACCTTGAAGAATTCGGGTTGATGACAGATCATGATCTTAATTACTGGAAAACCCAGGTTGAAGCAGTTGAGTCATATTCAAAAGTAGTTATGGCAAATCCGGGGGGAACGGCTCTGGGTGATATTGCACTTGTACCGGCGGTACAATTAAAATTCCCCAAAGGCATCAGGGGAGTAGAGGAATGGTATATCTCCACACTTACAAGGGAGGATTTTATAAGAGAGATCTATGCCAGGGAAACAGATATAGCTTTAGCAAATCTGGAAAAATTATATAGTTACATTGGAAATAAGATTGATGTGATCTATATATGCGGTGCAGACTTTGGCACCCAGAATTCAACTTTTTGTTCTCCGGAAACTTTCAGGAGGGTATGGGTCTCTTATTATAAAAAAACAAATGACTGGATCCATCAGAATACGGAGTGGAAGACATTTAAGCACTCATGCGGGTCAGTTGAGTCATTAATGGATCTCTTTATCGAATCAGGATTTGACATAATCAATCCTGTCCAGATAAATGCAGCGAATATGGATCCAAAATTATTGAAAGAGAAATATGGCGAACGGGTAGTATTTTGGGGAGGAGGAGCTGACACTCAGGGAGTATTTGCTTTCGGTACTCCGGAACAGGTCAAAGAGCAGGTAAAAAGGCAGTGTGATATATTGAATAAAAACGGAGGATTTGTATTCAATACCGTACACAATATCCAGGCAAATGTTCCATTTGAGAATGTCGTGGCCATGCTGGAGACCCTGAAAGACTTATGAGTTCTGTTAATTTATTGTTTCCTTGACACACGGTTAAGTGAATAGTTATATGCGGCTAAAATACTTTTTCGTGTAAGGATGCCAATAATATCATCACTGCGTTCCTGTTTTACTACAGGTATACGGCCAATATTCTTTTTTGCCATCTTATTAAGTGCGGTTTTGAGACTCTCATTCGGGAGGCAAAAAATAATATCTACAGTCATCACATTTTTAACTTCGGAATTCTCGTCCCCGCTCTGCAAAGCATGGTTAATATCCTGACGTGTAACCATCCCTACAAGTTTGCCTTCAGCAGACAGTACAGGGAAACCCCTGTGGTTTGTTTTCTTGATCTTCAATCCTACGTTTCTTACACTATCAGATTCATTGACTGCAATTACATCTTTGATCATTGCTTCGGAAACGGTTATGCTATCCATAAGATCCAGATCAACCTGTTTTTCTACATCTATACCTCGTCGTAGTAATTTAAGTGTATAGATTGATGGTTTTGATATCCACCTTACCAGGATAACTGAGATGACACATGTTACCATAAGCGGGGGAAGTATCTGGTAATTACCTGTCATTTCAAACAGAAGAAGAATAGCAGAAATGGGGGCATGTGATGTGCCGGCAAAAACAGCAGCCATACCAACAAGAGCAAATGCACCGGGAGGTATCACCGTTGACGGCAGGATGATAGTTGCCATTCTTCCAAAAGCTTCTCCAAGTAATGCCCCAATAAAGAGGGAAGGAGCAAATATGCCGCCTGAACCTCCTGAACCAAGGGTTATTGAGGTAGCAACTATCTTCAGGAATACAAGAGCAACTATAATACCTAATACTAATTCACCATTGATTGTACTTTCGATAACATCATATCCGACACCAAAAATCTGTGGGAAGAATAAACCGATCGTTCCTATCAATAATCCGCCAAGGGCAGGCTTAAGATATGGCGGCATTTTTATACTGTTGAATATATCTTCACTCTTGTACAGTACTTTGATAAATAAGAGTGCAGCCAGGGCAGTAAACAACCCGAACACAAAATAATATGGCATATCCATTATGCTATAAAGCTGAAACGGAGGTGTCTGAAAAGTAGGATGATCACCAAGGAATGATCGGGAGATTACTGTTGCAGTCACTGAAGAAAGGACTACGGATGAGAAATTTTTTAATCCGTATTCCCTCAGTATAACTTCGAGGGCAAAAAATATACCTCCCAGGGGAGCATTAAAGGTTGCTGCAATGCCCGCTCCGGCCCCGCATGCTACAAGTGTTTTTGTCTTCTCTTCAGTAAGGTTAAAAAGCTGTCCGACAGATGATCCAAAGGCAGAACCGATCTGTATTATTGGCCCTTCCCTACCTGCTGAACCCCCGGAACCTATACAAATTGATGATGCCAGGGTTTTAATTATAGCTACCCTTGGTCTTATCCTTCCACCATTGGTTGCCATGGCATTTATTACTTCCGGAACTCCGTGTCCTTTGGCTTCCCTGGCAAAAAAATAAACAATAGGTCCAACCAGCAATCCGCCAATAGCCGGGATGATTATCACATAATAGTGACCCATGAATCCCAGTAAATTTTCACCTTCAACAAAAAACAGATTATTGATTTGCATTATCAGCCACCGGAAAAATATTGCCCCGAAAGCTGTTCCGGTACCTACGAGAATAGAAAATACAAGAAAATAACTGGCATCTGAAGTACGGAGGAAATAGATTAAATCCTTCACCTGTTTCCTGAAATTTATTTCTGTCAGTGCTTTGAATTTGAACCATTTCATCCTTCCGTTAACCTTTCTTATTAGTTTAATTTATTTACTCTTTTTTCAATCTTTTTCCTGATCTTCTCATACGGTGGCGGAGGGCCAACTCCCAGTTCCTTACTGTCAATATAAATCGAATCCGTTATTCCCCATTCTTCCACTATCTCCCTGTTTTCGACCGTATCAAATTCCTGGAGATTGATTTTATCAGGAAATTCCAGGCATGCTCTTTTTACACGTTCGCATGTTATATTCATCGTCTGGCACCAGCCGTTTCTGAAAAGGGTCACATTTACTTTTCCTTCTCCTTTGGCAGGATTCTTCAGGATTTTCATGAATTTCGGAGGAACTGCCTTTTCATTGAATGGTTTCCACAGCATCCTTATAATTCCTGTTTTATCGATAGTTTTATATCCATGTTTTTTGAACCACGAGGCACGCATAAAAACAGGAATTATCAGTCCCCAGGTCACAAGTCCGTCTGCACCAAGTTCTTTTACATCTTCTTCAGCAGCTTTCAGGAGAGCTTTTCCCATTCCCTTTTTCCTGTA
>CAZOZU010000217.1:0-4439 GCA_964584355.1 uncultured Rikenellaceae bacterium | reverse complement strand
TATGTACCATCTAGACGTGGAACTCCACCGGATGTTTTATATACTTCACGCTGATCATCGGAAATTTTATAAAAGCCTTCCATAGTAAGATAATCGAAAATCTTTTCTGATGCTTTTTCCTGAACTTCACTGTCGGAAAGCGGGACACCTGACAATATTGCACTATCAGAAAAATGCCTGATATATTTGTTGAATAATGCCTGCCTGATATTACTATTTATTAATTGCTCAGCCTGGTTAAGCTCTGAATCGGTAAATTTATCACCTTGTACTATGTAAAAATGAGTACCGGAAGACCTCATATCCGGATTTATATCATTACCCTCACGAGCTGCCGCCAGAGAACCTTTTTTATGAAAATGATGATTATGAAATTCGGAGGGAATAGTATAGGTATTAAGAGAATCAGCAGTTTTATCAATTGGTACAGAACGTGTTAAAGGATCTCCGGCCTGGATCATAAAACTCTCAATAACACGATGAAAAGAGATACCCTCATAAAACCGCGAATTAACTAATTTGATAAAATTATCACGATGAAGAGGAGTATCATCATAAAGTCTTAATTTAATATCACCCAGAGAGGTTTTAATGAGAACCATAGTATTCTCATTACCACCAGGAGCACTACAGGAAATGAAAAGTAAAATAAATGTAAGAAAAAATATCCTGGAAAAAATTTTGTTCATGAATATTGAAATTTGGTTAATAACGTTCTGTATTTCTGATAGCAAAGATATTTAACTTTGGACGATAGAGAAAGAAATGAAATTTAAAATATGATATTTTTCATGTTTTACGATATTTAACAGTTGAAAATAATAAATTTCAGGGAAGAAGAAGATAAGATAAGGTGAACGAAGTCAGAACATTAGCAAAGCAAACAGCTGTCTATGGGTTTGGAACAATAGTTCCGAGATTTCTGAATTATGGTATAATGACATTTTTCTACACCAGGTTTTTTGACAAAGCGGAATATGGTGTGGTTACAGAACTTTATGCATGGATGGTATTTCTTTTGATAGTTCTGACCTATGGGATGGAAACAGGATTCTTCAGGTTCACACAGAAAAGAGAAGATGCAGATAAAGTATATAGTACAACCCTTTTGAGTCTATTTGTAACATCTGTCCTATTCATTATACTGGTAAATATATTTATAGAACCGGTGTCAACGGTACTGAATTATAGAAATAATCAAGATTATATAAGAATGTTTGCAGCTATTATTGCAATAGATGCTTTTACAGCGATACCGTTTGCCTGGCTGAGGAAAGAAAAGAAAGCTCTGATATTCAGTATAATTAAGATAGCAAATGTTATTATAATTATAACGGCAGTGCTTTTTCTGTTATTGATAGCACCGGGTATTTATGAAAAAAACAATGGCTGGTTCAGATCAGTATACGATCCCGATTACAGGGTGGGCTATGTATTTGTAGCAAATCTTATTGGCAGTATGGCAACTTTTATAATGCTTTTGCCTTTTATGATCAGGATAAAACCTGTGTTTGACAGGATAATATGGCTTAAAATGATTACCTATTCAATACCGCTGCTGATTGCAGGATTAAGCGGATCGATAAATGATACACTAGATAAAGTAATATTGAGAAGAATGACCGGTGAAGATAACGGCCTTGCAATTGTTGGAGAATATGGAGCCGGGTATAAAATCGCAGTATTGATGGCTCTATTCATTCAAATGTTTCGTTTTGCAGCTGAACCATTCTTTTTTGAAAGGGCAAAAAAAGAGAATGCAAAAGAGAGTTATGCATTTATTATGAAGTATTTTGTGATAGCCATGCTGCTGATATACCTGCTAATAAATTTATATATATCAGGAACAAAACTAATAATAGGTGAATCTTTCAGAGATGCTATTGTTGTTGTACCAATTGTAAGTATGGGATACCTGTTATATGGTATATATATTAATCACAGTATATGGTATAAACTTAATGACCTCACAAGATATGGAATATATATCACGCTGATTGGAAGTATAATTACAATAATAATAAATGTTACTTTAATACCATTATATGGTTATATGGCATCTGCATGGGCACATGTGGCTGCATATGGTGCTATGATAATAATGTCTTTTATATTCGCTGAAAAACATTATAAAATAGAATATAATTTAAAAGAACTAATTCCTTATTTTGCAATTGCTGTTGGAATGGTTCTGTTTAGCAGGCTGATTGTATATAAAAACCTGCTATGGGAACTGCTTATTAATACATTCTTAATTTCAATGTTTATAATATATGCACAGTATAGGGATAAGGCAATAAACATTTTCTTCAAGAAAAACAATAATGAAAATAGTTAATAAATCAAAACATTCAACTCCATCATATTCTACAGAATCATCAACCGGGTTGGACCTTAGGGCAAATATAAACGAAGATGTTATATTAAAACCATTACAGAGAGCATTAATACCAACAAGTTTGTTTGTAGAAATACCAGTAGGTTATGAAGCACAAATAATACCAAATTGATTAATCTGCCAGGAAAAGAGTTTGTTATTAAAGATGGTGAAAGGATCGGACAAATGGTAATGGCCAAACACGAAAAAGCAGTATGGGTTGAATAATACAAATAAAAAAAACAAAGAGAGGATCAGGGAGATTCGAACACACAGGTAAAGAATAATTATGAATGAAAGGAATTATAATTTTGTAGCGATTATATGCATGATCGTAATAATAAGTTCATGTTCACGACAAATAAGCACCTCATTACCAGGCAGTAGAATAAAGGAATATGATTCATTGGCATTTGATCGATTATATGTTGAAGCAATAAAGCTGAAATTAACAGGTAATAATGGAGATGCTTTAAAATATTTAGAACAATGCATAGGACTAAATCCAGAGAGTGATGCCACTTATTACCAGATGGCACAGATATTAATATCAAATGAAAATATTGAAGAAGGGAAAAAATATCTGAAAAAAGCTTATGCAATAGACAAGGAAAATCTATGGTACCTGATGATGCTGGCAAGTACATATTACCAGGAAAGCAAAATCGACAGTGCAATCATATTTTATGAAAAGGCAGTAAATTATTACCCGGAGAAAACAGGAATGAAAATTACACTGGGCAACCTATATTCTGAAAACAGAAAATTTGAACAAGCCAACAGAATATTTGAAAGCATAGATAAGGAATATGGAATTAATAAATCTTCAACTGTCGCATTGGTTCAGAATCTTATGTGGGCAGGGAAATATGATGAAGCACTTGAAAAGATTAAAAAACTGCTGGAAATATATCCGGATGAAATTTTATATAATGGACTTATGGCTGAAATATACAGAGGTCTTGGAGAGAATAACAAGGCAATGGATGTTTATAACAGAATGATAGAGAATAATCCTGACGATCCTCAAACACAACTATCTCTATGTGATTTCCTGATTAATGAAAAGGAATATGATGAACTATTTATGGTAATTAATAAAGTAATTATGAATGATAAATTACTGAGAGAGAATAAGTTAACTTTATTAGCGAGAATGATAGAAATGCCTGCGATAGTCCAACAAAAAAGCAAAGAATTGAAAATATCATTGATGATTCTTGAGGCACAATATAAGAATGATCATGTAGTACAGATTTTAAGACCAGAAGTGTTGATACAGGAAAAAAAATATGATGAAGCAGAAAATCTGATGGAAGAAATAATAGAGAAACAGCCGGATAATTATTTCGCATTCGAAAAATTATTACTGTTATATCTGGATATAGGAAATTATAAGAAGCTGGAGGAAAAGGGAAAAGAATGTGCGACAAAATTTAACAGATCGTTTCTGGCAAAAGTATTATATGCAACGGGAGCAATTGAAAATAAAAATTATGAAATAGCGCTGGAAGAATTACGTAAAGCAACAATACTTGCAGGAAACAATCAGGAAATGAATATGCAGGTTATATCAATGAAAGCAGACCTGTATTACAGAATGAAAGAATATGATAAGGCATTTGAAACATTTGAGGAAGCCCTGGGTAAAAACAATGATGACATGATGACACTAAATAATTATGCGTATTATCTGGCAGAGCAGAATAAAAAGTTGAAAGAAGCAGAAAATATGGCAAGGAAAGTAATTGAAAATGAGAGAGATAATAATACATATCTCGACACGTACGGTTGGGTATTATATAAAAGGGGTAAACTAAGAGAATCAGAAGAAATATTTAAGGAGATCATAGAAAGCGGAGAGGAAGATGCAGAATATTATGAACATTATGGATATATTTTAATGAAAAGGAAGAAATGTAAAGAGGCTATAATATTCTGGGAAAAAGCATTGGAAATGGACAATAGTAAAAATCACTTGTCAAACGAAATAGAAAAGTGCAGAAGATAATGATAATAATATTGTTAATGCCTTTTATTACTGGATGTGCTGCATTAAAAA
>CAZOZU010000216.1:0-4444 GCA_964584355.1 uncultured Rikenellaceae bacterium | reverse complement strand
GATTCTTTGAGAAAGAGTGGAATGATCCTTAAGGGTCTACAGAAGAGGCCGGAGATTATCCTGTCATACGACGATGCATTAATATTCCTTCAGCAGAGGTATCAATCCAGCTACTGGAAAAAGAGTAATGATTCATTAAGGTTTGCAATTGAACGGTTGATTTTTGAAGCCTCTAATCCACCATATGATTCATCCGAATATTTTCTGAGAGAGTATCCTTTTGATTCAATAAGTATTCCCTGGGAGAAATTTTACAGATGGAAAACACTCACTATTACTATACCGTCGATCTCTGCAAAGATGCCTGATGATTCACTTAAAGCACAGCCTGATACACTACATATTTTTCCGGATTCTCTGACGATACCTGTTGATACAACCAGACAGACTGTTATAGCTGATACGTCATTTAAAGAAATGCCGTTAAGAAATGAGTCTGCATTAAAAGACACAATTGTTTATTATATAAGTGATACACTTCGCGTTGTAGGTTCAAATAAGTCGGGATTCCCGTTTGTATATTACAATAATCCTTACGAAAGTGATTCTTTGAGGGCGGCCGTGGAAGTCCTGATGGATTACCTGGAGACTCGTGATTCAAGTATTATCAATATCAGAGGGTCGGGCGGTGCTGAAACCACCATATGGCTCAATTCAAAAGCACACAGGATGAAACGTTACTGGCTAAAAAATGAGATGAACGATTCAATCACAGTATGGATAGGTTCTCCTTCGAGAAATAGTGTTGTACTCTATCTTGAAAAAGGAATAGATATCAGAAGACCGACCAGGCAACAGGTCATGACCGAACCAACAATTGAAGTTAAGGAAGTCGATAAATACACACTATTAGATGTGAGTGAAATACCAATAAAAATAAGATACTGGAAGTATCGTACAGAAGCATCATTTACCCTCAACCAGACATCACTGACAAATTGGGTTAAGGGTGGGGAAAGCATTATCTCCACATCGATGGATATCACCGGTTATGCCGATTATGATAACAAGAATATCAAAACAACCTCTATAAATTTTGCACGGCTAAAGTTCGGACTTATTGCTACTGATGAAAAAGGAGTACGAAAAAACCTTGACCTTCTTGAAACAAATTCGAAACTTAATCATAAAGCTTTCGGAAAATTTGATTTCAGTGGTATCCTCCTTTTCAAAACCCAGATAGCAAATGGTAAGAATTATACAAAGATCGATGACAGAGATACTGCTATCCTTGTATCTAAATTCTTTAATCCGGCGACCATTACTGCAGGTTTAGGACTCGATTACAAGCCAAACAAGAATACTTCAATTAACTTCTCACCTCTCTCTTATAAGGGTACCTTTGTACCTGATACTGTAAATATTGATCAGACTAAATATGGTGTGTCGGTTGACAGACGTTCAAAACATGAGCCTGGAATGAGTTTTATGGTCACTAATAAATTTGCACCTGTAAAAACCATTACAATAACCAACAGACTTCAGCTTTTTACAAATTATATCAATAATCCCCAGAATGTAGATATTGACTGGGAGATGATTATTACTGCAAACCTGAACTGGTTTACCGATGTCAGGTTCAATACTCACTTTATTTATGATGACGATACAAAAACTCCGATGTTTGATAAGGAAAATAAACCTGTCATTGGTCCCGATGGTAAGCAAAAAACAACAGCCAGGGCACAGTTCAAGGAACTTCTCGGATTCTCCTTTGTATTCAGATTTTAGCCCCTAAATCCCCTTTGAAGTTGGGGGCTATAATGCCTTTTGATATATCCTGAATTTCTTTACAACCCTGCCGTTAACTCTCTCATATTCAGCTCTCATTCTCGTATTATTCTCAAGGACCAGGTGGCTGTCGATAATTTCCATTTTATGTCTTATAGCCGATTCGAGGATCTTAACTCCCATCAATACATCGATACCCTTGCCTCGATAAGGTTTTTTAACACCGCCAAGCATCATCAGAAGTTTCTTGGAGTGTTTCGATTCACTCAATACCTTAAAGATCCCGAAAGGAAGAAGTCTGCCGTTACATGCTTTTATGCCCGGACTCACATCAGGCATTCCGATGGCAAAACCTATTAATCCACCGTCAGCTTCGACAACTTTAATAAATTTAGGATTCAGGATTGGAAGATACCTGTTAGCCATTTCTATTTTTTCCTTATCATTAAGCGGAACAAAACCATAGATCTCGTTAAAGGTCTCATTCATTAGTTCAAGTACGGGAATAATATAAGATTTCAGCTCTTTCTTTGAACTGAATTCGATTATTTTATAACCGTCTGTATTTCCGACCCTTGAAAGGATTTTTGTGTATACTTCCGGAAGCTCCTTTGGCATCTCTGCAAGGTAATTGACCAGATCAACTTTTTTTTCATATCCTTCGGCTTCGATCAGCCCGGGCATATATGGAGAGTTATTTGCGCTGGTAATGAACATAGGATAGTCGAAACCTTCAATCTGAAATCCCTGAGGATCCTTGTCTGAAAAACCGAGTGGCCCGACAAGCATATTCATACCGTTTTGCTTTGCCCAGTTCTCTACCCATTCAATGAGTGAATGAAATATCTCCTGGTCATCATAACAATCCATAAAACAAAACCTTCCGTGTTGTTCATTATGAATTTTGTTATACCTGCGGTTGATGATACCCATTATCCTCCCTACCGGTTTATTGTCTTTCAATGCAAGAAGCAGTAAGGCATCAGCATATTTAAATGCTTTATTCTTCTTCTTATTATATAGCAGCCTTTCATCCATGTAGATGGGAGGCAACCAGTTTGGCTCATCTTTATGGATTTTTTCAGGAAGATAGATAAACTCACGAAGTTCTTTCCTGTTAACTACCTCTTTAATTATTATATTTTCCATGTAAATTTTTATGTATATCCAAATAACTAAAAAATCGAATACAAAAAACGACAAATGATAAAAAATTAAAAGTTTGTTGATCTTATAAACATATCGGTAATAACAAATATTGCAAAGACAATACTTGCAATACCATTAGTAGTTGCAAAGGCAAGGTTTACCCTTCTCAGGTCATCATGCTTAACTATCAGGTGCTGGTAAAGTAAAAGGCCTGAAAAAACAACTGCACCGGCCCAGTAGAGTAAGCCTGCATTGCCGGAAAGACCTGCAATTATCACCAGGATAAATGTAAGTATGTGTACCAGGGAAGAGATCGTTAAAGCCTTTTTTTTACCTGTTGCCTGAGGTATGGAACGTAACAGGTTGTTACGGTCAAATTCCTCATCCTGAAGCGAATAGATAATATCAAATCCACTTACCCATGTAATTACTATCAGAGAATAGATAACCGGATTGACAGCAAAAGATCCTGCAACTGAAATATAAGCACCTATTGGAGCCAGACCCAATCCTAGGCCGAGTATAAAGTGGGAGAGGGCGGTTATCCTTTTTGTAAGGCTGTATCCCAGAATGACCATCAATGCTACAGGTGAAAGAAAAAAGGTAAGCCTGTTGATAAATGCTGTAGTTGTAATAAAAAGGAGAGAATTGATAATAACAAAGATCGTTGCAGACTTCACACTAATAATACCTGAAGGGATCTCCCTGTTTTTTGTTCTGGGATTCATAGCATCGTATCTTTTGTCAGCTATTCTGTTAAAGCTCATTGCAGCATTTCTGGCAAAGACCATGCAGAGTATTATCAGTAAAAACACTTTCATACTGAAATCATATTCCCGGTTAGTTACAGCCAGGGAAAAACCTATGAATGCAAAAGGTAATGCAAAAACAGTGTGACTGAATGTTACCAGTGAGAAGTAATTCTTAACGGATCTCAGGAAGGATCTCATTTATTCAGTAACTTACGGTATATTTCGTAGTTTTCATCATCAAAGGCTACAAAGATCACTTTTTCCGGATAGGGATTTTTCCTGAGGAACCTGTCAGATTCTTTTACTGCTATGAGTGCAGCGAGATCTTTAGGGAATCCATATACTCCAGTAGAAATACCCGGGAATGCTATAGTCTTTATTTTATTCTTCTTTGCAAGGGCGAGACTTGACCTATAACATGAAGCCAGGGACTCATGTTCATTATTAGAACCACCTTGCCAGACAGGTCCTACAGTATGGATAACATGTCTGGCATTAAGGCTATAACCGCCAGTGATCTTGGCTTCTCCGGTATTACAGCCATCAAGGTTTTTACACTCATTGTAAAGTTCAGGTCCCGCAACTCTATGGATTGCTCCATCAACACCCCCTCCTCCAAGCAGAGAATTGTTTGCTGCATTGACAATGGCATCTACCTTAAGGGATGTGATATCACCTTTAATTAGTTCTACCCTTGGTTTTTTCATTACCTTATAATTGCTCCTGCTTCCTTCTCAAATGCATTAACTAGGTTGTTCATAATTTTATCTATGTTCTTCGGTGTAATAATTCCCCAAAATTATTTTTTATAA
>CAZOZU010000215.1:2647-4477 GCA_964584355.1 uncultured Rikenellaceae bacterium | reverse complement strand
AATATTTAATTTTTTAAAATCAGCTTTCTCCTTATTCTTATAGGTAACAGACTGATCGGTGAGTTTTCCGTAAACAGGATCCGTGAAATATGTCGTATGTGTCAGTAAGGCAGAATCAATTGTAAAATTGTTTCTTGTGATATTAATGATGTAATCTTTAATTTCAGCATATACATCTCCCCTGGCATAACCTGCTTTTTCCCATGTGACTACACCTTCCTTGCCATGAAATTGCTGTATTTCAGGGAAATAATAGCCGGTAGCATTGTAAATCTCTGTGCTGTCTTTCTGCGAATAACAGGTTAAAGTGGCATCTGTAATCTCAATATAAAAAGTTGTATCATGATTAAAAACCAACGGCTTTTCCTTTACTTTCCACCGTATTGCCGATGATTCAGAAAGTATATTCTCTTTGATCATCAGCCTGGTATTCCTTATATATCGTGCGATATCATTAGTTGAGAATCTTGGATTAAATAATATTTCGCTTAGTCCTGTAAGCCATTTGCTCAATATATCGTCTTCATCTCCCTTTTCGTTAAATGCTTTCAGTGTCAGGATAAAATCATTAAAGTGGGGTACAGGTCTCATTGATCGTGCCGAAAACTGGGATGTGATATCTATTATCCATGTCATGTTCTCCCTGGTGAATGCAGCACTGTCCCAGTTAACAAGAAAATTGTTCAGAGTAGTTTTTTGTTCATCGTTCAGGTTTGGACCCATAAATCGGGTAAGCTCTTCCCTATATTTTCCCGGATCACCGGTAAAGGGAGAACCAGCCTGTGAATATAAATCATCAGGAAGAAATACACGGATAATTAATACAAGGAAAACCAGTTTTTTAAACATGACAATGGATTTAAGCAGCTTCCACTATCGCTGTAAAATCTTCTTTTTTAAGTGAGGCACCACCAATCAGTCCGCCGTCTACGTCGGGTTTTGAAAAGATCTCACGGGCATTTGCTGGTTTACAGCTTCCTCCATAGAGTATCGTCATTTGTTCTGCATATTCACTGCCGTATTTCTCATTAACCAGCCTGCGGATATACTGATGCATCTCCTGGGCCTGTTCGGGAGTTGCTGTCAACCCTGTTCCGATTGCCCATACAGGTTCATAAGCGATAATTATTCTTTTGATATCATCGGCAGAAAGAGTGAATAGACCGTCCTCCAACTGTCGTTTAACAACGTCGAAATGTTTTCCCTGCTCACGTTCGTCCTTTACTTCACCACAGCAGAATATTACAGATAGTCCGCTGGCAAGTGCAAGTGTTGTCTTGCTGTTCAGGATTTTATCATCTTCATTATAATAGGTTCTGCGTTCAGAATGACCGATAATGACATATTCGGCTCCGGTACTTCTGATCATTTTTGCAGATACTTCACCCGTATAGGCACCGGCAGGTTCCGATGCACAGTTTTGAGCTCCCAGAAAAACATTCCCGGTTTTTAATATTTCAGCAACACCTGGAAGATGTATAAAGGGGGTACACAGGATAACCTCAGCCTTCGTTGAAGGTTTTTCTCTGAAATATTCATTAATAGATTCTGCGAATGCAAGTCCTTCTTGCAGATCCATGTTCATTTTCCAGTTGCCGGCTACAATCTTTTTTCTCATATTACAATATATTAAAATTTATAATTATTGTGTATAATACATTTTACTATAGAACTCTTTCTCAGGAAGGTTTGCCCATGACCATTTACCTGTTACTGTACCCTCCTTTAACATCATATAACCTGGATTTGACCGGATTATGGTTTTCAGGGTTATTTCGTCAGTAAAACAAAAGGTGAGACCATTATTATACTTCATTACTTCATCAGCAC
>CAZOZU010000215.1:0-2637 GCA_964584355.1 uncultured Rikenellaceae bacterium | reverse complement strand
CCCTCTCTTAACAATACCTGGTCGGTCTCTTCAAGTTTCCTCGCAATCATAAGTGTAACAGGCTTTTGCGATGATAATATTTGATCAGTGATATCTTCATTATGGATGGTGGTAATAGTGAAATCATGAATAGGAGGGATAAATCCCTTTTCAACAAGAACAGATTTTTGTTCTACAAATTTCCATGTTGTATCATTTGCCGGATAATTATCAAGAGTAAACTCCTTAAGTTCTCCGTCTTTTTCATAAATGAATGTTGTTTCATATTTATCGACAGGTTTGCCTTCGGGGATGATCATTTTATCAGGAATATATGTGTCTATTTTATAAGGAAGGAAATCAATTACCGGGAGATACTTCAGGTTATAGGCGATGAAGGATAAGAAAATAATAATCATTATGGATATAATTACCCATTCCCTTGTATAACTCAGGTGAGGTATTACTGTGTTACATGTAAAGAAAAGAAACAGAGCAGGCACCAGTAAAACAATATTTTTCCAGAATGTTTGCCAGTTGGTCAAATGAATTGCATCGCCGAAGCATCCACAGTCAGAAACCGGGTTCGTAAGTGCAAGAACAAATGTAAGCGGGGTGAAGATCAGCATCATGATCATTACTATCCAGATTCCGGTCTTCTGTCGTATATTCAGCAAGACGCTTAATCCTGCAACAAGCTCCGCTGAACATAACAGAATCGTAAAGAAAAGACTGCTTTCGTTCAGAAAGCTTATGTTAAATGCAGTAAAATAATCCTGAAACTTGTATACCGTGCCCATAGGATCAATAGCTTTTACTACTCCTGAGAAGATGAAAACTGATCCGATAATTATTCTGCTAATGATCCTTATAATTTTCATTTAAATAAGTTTTTTTTCTTTTATTATTGTTATAATTCGTTCAAAGATATCTTGAGGCGGCAGCATATTCCCGTCATTATTACTGCAATTAATAACAGACAAATGCTTACTGCTCTTTGCAACTTCAATATAAATCTCACGTACTCTCTTCTGGAATGCCAGGGATTCTTCGTGTATATCTTTTGTGCCGTTAAGGTATTCCCTGTCCTGACCAGATCTTAATGAAGAGAGCTTCTTTTTTGTAAATGAAAACGGAACATCGAGAAAAATATTAAGATCGGGGAGCGGTATTCCGAAGTGTTTGAATTCAAGATCCAGGATCCAGTTCATGAGTTTTTTACGGTCTTCGTTGTTATCAAGTTTGGCGCACTGGTATGCAATATTTGAATATGTATACCTGTCGAGCAGGACTATCTTCCTGTTATTAATCCAGCCTGTAATGAGATCGGATGCATCTTTTCTGTCTCCAGCATAAAGCATTGCCACCAACCATGGATCGACTTCATTTAATGCTCCGAATTCACCTCGAAGGAATCTTGCAATCAGTTCCCCAAAGTAGGGTGTATCGGTTCTTGGAAAGTGAAGATATTCACAGCTATATCCTCTCCTTGAAAAGAACTCATCTAATAACCTTATTTGTGTTGATTTCCCTGCTCCATCAAGCCCTTCAACAACCAGCAGCTTCATCTTTATTTTTATTGTTAATTTACAAATGTAATAACCCTTGGCAAAAGATGAAAACGAAAATTCATCAAACTAATTTCCCTGTATCAGGATATTATTGTATTGCCCGTCACGCCTGAACGGGAAAACCTTCATGTTTATAAATTATATTCATTATTATTTATGTTTGATAAACATTAAGATTTCAGGTAAATTGATTAATTTCGGAAATTATTTGAATTGAAATTGATTGCGAAGCCAAAATATATCAATATTGCAGGTAAACTGCTGGATTTGAGCATTCCAAGAATCATGGGGGTTATTAACATAACACCTGATTCATTTTACGAAGGCAGCAGGGTGACTGAAGAAAAAGAGATATTGAAAATAGCAGAGAGAATAATAAAAGATGGCGCTGATATTATTGATATTGGTGGTTATTCTTCCCGTCCCGGGGCTGCAGATGTTCCTCCTGAAGAGGAGAAAAAACGTGTTCTCAGTGCTATAGCTCTGGTAAACAGAGAATTTCCTGATGCGATAATTTCTGTTGATACTTTTAGATCAGAAATAGCCAGAGAAGCAGTAAGTGACTGTGGCGCCTGTCTGGTAAACGATATTTCCGGAGGAGAAGCTGACAATAACATGTTCAATGTCATACAAGAGCTAAATGTTCCATATATCATGATGCATATGCAGGGCATGCCGCGAAACATGCAGGATAATCCTGTTTATAGTGATGTCGTTGCAGATATTCTGGTTTGGTTCAGTAGTAAAATTGTCCGGTTACATTCTGCCGGCGTCAAGGATATTATTATTGATCCGGGATTCGGTTTCGGAAAAACGACAGGGCATAATTTTGAAGTCCTTCACCGGCTTGGTGATTTTGCAATTTGCGGATTACCTTTGCTTGTTGGCATGTCGCGTAAATCGATGATCTGGAAAACACTTGACGTTAGCCCTGAAGAGGCACTTAACGGAACAACAGTACTCAACACCATTGCACTGATGAAAGGTGCTGATATCTTGCGGGTGCATGATGTGAAAGAAGCGGTTCAGGCTGTCAGGCTTATGGAGATGATTAAAAACACTAAAATGAAGGTTGAATTTCAAGATA
>CAZOZU010000214.1:0-4489 GCA_964584355.1 uncultured Rikenellaceae bacterium | reverse complement strand
AAGGGTGTTTCTTCCAACTGGTTCGTAAAGTATGTTATCACTATTAATAGTGAGATTCTGCCTTGATATCTCTTCTTTTTGCAATTGTTTGGAAATAATATATATATTATCTCCGGGAATAATCGGAAGAAACCTGTTAATGGTGCTTTGAATGAGTGTTTCATTTTCGAATACAGTAAGGAACTGTTTAGGTTTCTTATCACGGCTCCGGGGCCAGAAACGAGTCCCGGAACCTCCTGCCATTATCAGGCTGTAAATATCATGTTTCATGCTAATACTTCACTTTTATCCTAAAAGCCCCTTTAATGTTTTTTTCAGAGACCACTAATGCATAGCCACCACCACTGCCAGAAGTTATCGCTCCCGGATAATTTGAAATATATTGTGTCATTTCATTCATGATGTTATCCGGGACGGTATTTGGTAATATTTTCTTCCAGGCAAGAAACGATCTGGTCATTGCTTTACCCAATCCGTTAATATCTTTATTAATAATACTATACCAGCAATCATTGCCGGAATCACCAAGTTCTTTTACAAACTCAATGTCAAGATGTTTAACTGCAATAGGATCATACCCTGATGGCCGCGGGTCAAGAGGAATCAGATAAATAACATCAGAAAGCCACCTACAGATAGAAGGGTCTATGCAGGTTTTAATATCGGAAGGCCAGTATTTGCCTTCGTAATAAATACGGCTAATACCGGGTACCAAAAGACCGATATGATCCTGTGAACCCGACACATATTTTGAGCCGGGTGGATTTTCAGCCCCGAATAATAATTTTGCATTTCTGACCGGATCACCTTCAGGTATTCTTCCCCTCCATAGTTCAAACGCAACTTTTCTGGAACTGGTGGCCATACCAGCCCGGTTGTTGAATTCAATAGTTGGCCAGATCTGTACAACAACAACAGAGCCAGGAGAAACTTCTGATACCCAGGGTTGATCCATCCATCCTCCAGCAATACATATCCTGTATGGAAACGGCAGATCATGTTTGATGTCTGAGCTGGAACGGGCAGGTAATCCTGGTTCGGGTATTCTCTCAAGTATTATATATTCTACTCCCAGTTCCCTGCAAAGGTTTTCCTTTTCAGGTGTATGTCCATCGGTATTTACTATGAATATATCAGGTTTAATCCTCTTCATATCAGGCTCAAAATCCAGCATACCTTTTCCCGACGAAATAAATGCCTCGTGAACATATTTAACTGATCCCACAATAAACTGACGTTCTTTCTCTGAAAAATAGGACGTTTTACCCTTTAGTTGCAGAAGGTTATTGTCTTGACCGATAGCCACATAAAGTTTACCATAGGCAGCTGCTGTTTTTAAAAATGCAATATGACCTCCATGCAGGAGATCAAAACAGCCGCTAACCATAACCGTTTTTTCTTTCACAATACTAATTTATTGTCAATAACTCTTTTTTCTTTAAAAAACCATTCCTGCATTATTCTCCCTGATCTCCTTATCCCTGATCATCTGTCCCCTGATCCAGGTGTATGTCTTTTTCAAACCGTCTTTAAGAGGTATTGAGGGTTCCCAGCCGAGATATTTCCTTATAAGGGTATTATCACTGTTTCGTCCACGTACGCCTTTGGGTGCATCAAGATCATATTGCCGTTTAAGCCTATATCCGGCAATACCCTCAACAATATCCACCAGCTGATTTATCGATACCATCTCACTGCTGCCAAGGTTAATAGGCTCCTCTATCTCACTGTACATAATATCGAGAGTTCCTTTAATGCAGTCATCAATATACATAAAACTACGGGTCTGGTAACCGTCGCCCCAGATCACTATTTCATCCTTTCCATAGAGTTCCCTGTCAAGTACTTTTCTGCATATGGCAGCGGGAGCCTTTTCTCTTCCGCCATCATATGTGCCGAAAGGACCATAGACGTTATGGTATCGGGCCACGCGGGTTATTAATCCGTAATCTTCCATAAAGTGGCGGCACATACGCTCACTGAACAGTTTTTCCCATCCGTAGCCATCTTCTGCAAGGGCAGGATAAGCATCAGATTCTTTTAACCCGGGATTATCCGGATCGGTCTGCTTGTCGCCATTATAAACACATGCAGATGATGAATAGAAATAACGGTCTATCCCGCAATCCTTTGCAGCCAGTAACATGTGAGTGTTGATAAGTACGCTTAGCATACAGTTGGCCTTATGGGTTTCGATAAAACCCATACCACCCATATCTGCTGCAAGATTAAACACCTCATTAAAGCCATTGACAGCCATGTAGCAGTTTTCTTTAATTTTCAGATCAAGGACAAGATTATCAGCTTTCGCGGATACCTGGTACCACTGGTTTAATGGCTTTTTATCTACTGCCCTGACCCGATATCCCCTGTTTAATAATTCTACAACAAGATGTCCTGCTATAAATCCTCCTGCTCCGGTTACTACTGCTTTTTTCATTGCTCAATTCTTTGTGTTAATAATATTAATTGTCATTTGCAAATTATAACGGTAGCCGAAAAATATTCCTGGCGGCTTACCCGGTAACTTACACGTGTAAAGCCCCAAATTTATTTATTTATCAGAAATTAACAAAAGAATTGTTGATTTAAAATAAAAAACTAAGAAAATGAATTATCTGGTTTTTTCATAATCAGCAAGGAGATTAGAAGAGTAACTTTTTTGATTTGATCTTAAGTGATTCAATATTTAATATATTTGTTATTTATAAGATATAATAAGTTGAAAGTGTTAAGTAATTGATACAATTTAATATGAAGCGATTTTCCTGTATGTTTTTTGTATTTGTATTGGTAACATATGCGATAGACCAGGATAAGACGACAACACATTACCTTTTCCCCGAATTTTATACTGGTAAAATCCTCATGAAAACAGGCAGAATAGAAGAAGTCATGCTGAATTATAATTCATTGACGGAGGAAATGATATTTGAAACAAAGGGAAAGTATCTTGCCTTGTCCAATATTGGAGTAATAGATACGGTATATATACAAAACAGAAAATTCATTCCTGTCGGTAAAGTTTTTTATGAGGTTTCTGTAAATATGGAAATGCCGTTGCTTATAAAACATACATGCAGGGTTATACCCCCGGGTAAACCAACTGCTTATGGAGGAACATCTGAGACCACATCTGTTACCATTATTAATAATATATTTCAGTCAGGGAGGGTTTATGATTTGAAATTGCCTGATGATTATAAAATTACTTCCTCTGCTAATTATTATTTAAAATCGGAGGATAATTTTATCAGAATATACAAGGTTAAACAGGTAATTAAGTGTTTCCCCGAGAAAGAAAGAGAAATTAAAGAGTTTGTAGAATTGCATGGAACAGATTTTGATAATAAGGAGGATATGATAGACCTGATTATCTTTTGCAATAAATAACAAATAATACTGTTAACATTCCCGATGCTTCACTTTTTGGTTCTTCCGGCAGCAAATCCATTAACTATTCTCACTTGATAGCGACAGGAAAATGGCCTATTATATGTATAAGCTATTTTTCCTTTCCCGACAATATATTTTCAAGGCGTTCACGTTTTTTGTAATTTTTGAAATTAAAGGATTCGGCCAGTTCTACTAATTCCTTATTTGTTAAATCCTTGAATAAATTGCAATATTCCGGTACTAATGCTTCTGCTATGAGAATATGCCGCACTAATAACGCTATATGGCTTTTTTGCCCGGATGGATAGGGATCGTATTCCGGAAATTCCTTTTTAAATAACTCTTCAATTGGTGACAATGCTTGCCTTATGTTTACATCAGTAGAACCCCATGCATCGGAACCTAGATAATTTTTCTTCTTCAGGAAATCACCTGCCAGTTTCATATATGGGGTATTTTCATCCTGCGAAATGACTGCCTGAAGGCCCAGATCCTTATACAACCAGATACACCAGCTTACTTTATACTTATCGTAGTAGGACAGTTGGTCTTTCAATACCTGAAATCTCATCTCATCTTTTTCCGGGATACCTGTATAAACTGGCCCGAATTCTCCCACCCAAATTGGTACATTATTCCGGAGCATAAATTCACTTTTTTTAAGAAAGGTACTTTCCAGGGTATCTTTGTCTATATATCTTCCCCTGGAATATCCCGGATAATCTCCTCCATCAATAAATCCGGGGTCAGCATAATCATGATTTGTATAAACCACATCATCCCAAATCTCGGTGAAAATCTCAAATTCGGTGGAATAACTATTCCCTTCAATGAACATGATATGGTTCGGATCTACCTTGCGGACAGCTTCATATAAACGTTTGAAATATGGAAATACCTTTTCCCTGGTGGGATCAGCAGGTTCGTTTATTAAATCATAACCAGCCACCCACGGCTGATCTTTATAATGTTCCGCAATGGCTTCCCAGAGGTGAACCACCCTGTCCTGAAAATCTTTATGAATCCAAAAATATGCCTTGTGTGTAGGATTGTCACTGTGCCAGTGCTGATTCTGGGCGCCCGGTAATGCATG
>CAZOZU010000213.1:0-4491 GCA_964584355.1 uncultured Rikenellaceae bacterium | reverse complement strand
GTATAGAGGAGATCATTCCATTCGGGGATCAGGTTGTCGACAGGGCAGCTCCAGTGGCAGAAAGGAATACCGCAATCCATACACCGTGATGCCTGCAGCATTCTATCCTCACTGTTCAGAATCTGTTCCACCTCGCTGAAATCACAGACCCTTTCATGTACAGGTCTGTTTCCTGCCTCTTTCCTTTTTATTTTTAAAAATCCTTTTATATCGGTCATTATCGTTGCTGTTTATTTCACAACTATTCAGTTGCCTGTACCAAATTCAACATCCATTTCAACATCGGCAATCTTTTTTCTTATCTCTTCAAGCTTTTGCTCCTCTAAAACTTTTTTATAATCATAGGGGATAATCTTAATGAACATTGGAATATACTTATCCTGATCATCAAGGATCATCTTTGCTTTCGGGCTTGATGTTAACATGTGATGACGTGAGATAAGATATGTCAGTTCTTTAATATCATTATAATCTTCGACAAGTGATAATTCAACCATTCCCATATTACAATAATAGTCGAAGTCTTCTGATTCATTTAAAACATATGCTATACCGCCACTCATTCCTGCAGCAAAGTTACTACCTGTTTTCCCCAGAACAACTACTCTTCCTCCTGTCATATATTCGCAGCAATGGTTACCGACTCCTTCCACAACGGCAACTGCTCCACTGTTTCTTACACCAAATCTCTCCCCTGCAATACCTGACACATAGAGTTCTCCGCTTGTAGCACCATAAAGCACAGTATTTCCAATAATTATATTCTCATGAGGTTTAAAAGTTGATCCGGCCGGAGGTACGACAATGATTCTGCCACCCGAAAGACCTTTTGCCAGATAGTCATTTGCATCTCCTTCCAGGAACATTTCTATTCCCGGTGAAAGAAATGCTCCGAAGCTCTGACCTGCTGATCCTGAAAACCTGCATTTTATTGTGCCGTCCGGTAATCCTTCTGAACCATGCATAAGAGCAATTTTCCCGGATAGCATGGCCCCGGTTGTCCTGTCAGTATTCCTGATATTCCTGAATATTTCAACCGGTTGCTTTTTTTCCAGTGCCTCATTTGCTTCCTCAATAAGTTCGATATCGAGTATGCTACCCAGTTTAATAACCTGACAATCAACGCAATGTATTGCGGTTGTCTTTGATTCTGCCGGTATGGTAAGCAAGCTGCTCAAATCGAGATTTTTTATTTTCCAGTGATCTACTTCATAATTGCGTTCAAGGAGGTCGACTCTTCCGATTATCTCATCAAGGCTCCTGTATCCCAGTTCTGCAAGATATTCACGGACATCTTCTGCAAGAAATCTGAAATAATTAACAAGGTAATCGGCTTTTCCCAGGAATCTTTTTCTGAGTTCGGGATTCTGTGTTGCCACACCAGCAGGACATGTATTAAGATGGCATTTACGCATCATCACACATCCCAGTACCACAAGTGCACTTGTTGAGAATCCATATTCCTCGGCACCCATTAAGGCAGTTATTATTATATCCAGTCCGGTTTTTAACTGACCATCCGCCTGTAGTCTGACTTTTCTTCTGAGGTTATTCATCACAAGTACCTGTTGTGTCTCTGAAAGTCCAAGTTCAAGCGGCAGACCGGCATGTCGTATTGAGGATGAAGGACTTGCTCCCGTTCCACCTTCAAATCCGCTTATAGTAATAAGATCAGCACCTGCTTTTGTAACACCGGCAGCAATTGTTCCTACGCCACTCTCGGAAACTAATTTCACGCTTATTTTTGCAGCCGGATTAATGTTTCTCAGGTCGAAAATAAGTTGAGACAGATCCTCAATAGAGTAAATATCATGATGAGGAGGTGGGGAAATGAGAGTGATACCCGGGATTGAATATCTTGTTTTTGCAATTACATTGTCGATCTTATGACCCGGAAGCTGTCCTCCCTCTCCCGGCTTAGCTCCCTGCGCTATCTTAATTTGTATTTCATCAGCATTGACAAGATATTCAGCAGTTACCCCGAACCTTCCACTGGCGATCTGTTTGATGGAGCTTCTTGTGTATATGCCATCTTCACGGGGAGTGAACCTTTCAGGATCTTCACCTCCTTCACCTGTATTACTGCGACCTCCGATTCGATTCATTGCAATAGCCAGAGTCTTGTGTGCCTCAATACTTATTGCACCATACGACATCGCACCTGTAACAAAACGTCTCATGATATTCTCTGCAGGTTCAGTCTCTTCTACCGGAATAGGATTTTTCTTTATTTTCAATAATCCCCTTATAAACAGGGGGAAGGCAGTGTCGCTATTTACCCTGTTACTAAACTCCCTGAATTTTTCGCGGTCATTTGTCCTTGTACTCCATTGCAGGAGTGCAATAGTTTCGGGATTCCACGCATGTCGTTCGCCATGTTTTCTGTATGAGTAAATCCCCTCAGTAAGAATTTCAGGTTGATATTCATCAGTAAAGGCTCTCCTGTGAGGTATCAGCACCTCCTCGGCAATCTCATTCATCCCTATACCTCCTATGCGGGACATAGTTCCGGCAAAGTATTTATTTATTACATCCTGATTTATTCCAACAGCTTCAAATATCTGTGAAGAACGGTAGCTTCTGAGGGTACTTATCCCCATTTTTGACATTATCTTAAGAATCCCTTTGTTTATTGAGTTTATATAATTTGTTTCCGCCTTCTGGTAGTCGAGCTGTATTGCTTTCTCCTTTACAAGTTTATCAATAATTGCAAAGCTCATATAGGGATTAATAATGCTTGCACCGTATCCGAAAAGCAATGCAAAATGCATCACTTCACGTGGTTCGGCACTCTCCACAACTATATCGATTTGCATCCGTTTACGTTTTTCGATAAGATGGTGGTGAATAGCCGAGACTGCCAACAATGATGGTATCGGAGCATGGTTCTCATCAATTCCTCTGTCAGATATTATTATATAATTTTTGCCATTATCAACTGCATTTTCAGCATCGAGGCATAGCTGGTCAACTGCACTCCGAAGTCCTTCCCCGCCTTTATCTGCATCGAAATGCATTGCCATGTTTGCTGCAGAGAACTTCTTGTATCTCAGGTTCTTGACTACCTTGAAATAGGTATTGGATATCACAGGATTTCTGAAACGGACCATCTTTACATGGTCGGGTGATTTATCAAGCAGGTTTTGCTGAAGTGATCCAAGATAGCCTGAAAGGGTCATTACCAGCTCTTCCCTGATAGGATCGATAGGAGGATTTGTAACCTGTGCAAAAAGCTGTTTGAAGTAGTTGAACAATCGGTATGGCTTCCTGGAAAGAACGGCAAGAGGAACATCATTTCCCATTGAGCCTATAGGTTCTTTTCCTGTAGCTGCCATTTCCCTGATGATTTTTTCGATATCTTCCCGGGAGTAGTTAAATGAGGTAACATAATTTTCATATTCCTGTCCGAGGTCAGGTGTTACTACCTGTCCGGTCTCTATCTCCTCCAGTTTAACCATATTTTGCTGGATCCATCCCCCGTAGGGAAACTCACCGGCAAGTTTAGTTTTAAGCTCATTGTCATAAATGATCGTACCAGCCTCTGTATCAACAAGAAGCATCTTGCCTGGCCTAAGTCTGCCTTTTTCCCTTATCTCCTCAGGTTTAAATGATTGTACTCCAGTTTCCGAACCCAATACAATAAGATCATTTTCTGTGATGAGGTATCTTGATGGGCGCAGACCGTTTCTGTCGAGCATACCGCCGATATAACGGCCGTCAGAAAAAATAAGGGAAGCAGGGCCATCCCAGGGTTCCATAAATGTGGAATGATAGTGATAAAAGGCCCTTAGTTCAGGTGAGATGGGATTTTTGATGTTGATCGATTCCGGTATCAGGATTGACATAGCATATGGAAGCGATTTGCCGCTCATTACAAGGAATTCAAGAACATTATCAAGTGATGCTGAATCGCTTTTTCCTGGCTCTATGACAGGATATATTTCAGATAGATCACCCAGGTTATCCGATTTAAGTAAAGATTCCCGTGCTTCCATCCAAAGTCTGTTTCCCCTGATAGTATTTATCTCACCATTATGTCCAAGAATTCTGAATGGCTGGGCAAGATCCCAGCTTGGAAAAGTATTTGTGCTGAATCTTGAGTGAACAAGTGCAATAGCACTTTGGAGACGATCATCAGTCAGATCTGTATAGTATTCCTTGAGTTGTGGAGACGTCAGCATTCCTTTATATACCAGTACTTTAGTGGAAAGACTGGGTATATAGAAAAAGCTTTTCTGGTTAATGTCTGAATCACGTATTATCCTTTCAGCACGTTTGCGAATGATATATAGTTTGCGTTCAAGTTCCTCTTGCGAAATATCTGATTCTAACAGGATCTGTTTTATGTGAGGTTCAGCGGCACGTGATATTTCGCCAAGAACTGAGCTATCTCGGGGGACTTCTCGAAAACCAATAACACTTACATTCTCTTCCTCAATAATATTAATCAGGAACTCCTCACATTTTGCTGCATCTTCATGATCTTTCGGG
>CAZOZU010000212.1:0-4532 GCA_964584355.1 uncultured Rikenellaceae bacterium | reverse complement strand
AGATATCACACAAGTCCTTCATTGGTCCTCCGAAAATACCGGTAAGTCCTATAGTTACAATTTTTTCCTTTCTGCATATATTAAATGCTCTGATAATGTTCTCGGATGTCCCTGATGTAGAAATTCCTATAAATACGTCACCTTCATTTCCCAGGGCTTCAACCTGCCTTGCAAAGATCTTTTCGAATCCGGAGTCATTACCTATTGATGTTAAGACAGAAGTATCGGTTGAAAGTGCGACAGAGGGCAATGCCGGCCGGTCGAATCCGAAACGATTAACGAATTCTGCTGCAAAATGCTGGGCATCAGCAGCGCTGCCCCCGTTACCTGCCAGCATCAATTTCTTTTTATCTCTGAAAGCTGCAATTATTGCCTGTGCTGCTTTCTCAATGCCTGATAACACTTCCGTTGATTCTAAAAGCTTCTGCTTAAGATCAACTGATTCTTTTATCTGATTTAATATTCTTTCCTGCATCTGATAAATATTTTTAAACTTCTGACTTCCTACTTTCACCCTATCCTCCATCCCTGGCAGCCGTTTTCGCTGAAATGGAAGTTAATGATTTTTCCATTGAACCTGTTCAGGGTATTAATAAGGTCGAGTCTCCTTACCGGATCAATAGTAAAAAACATAAAACCACCTCCTCCTGCTCCTGACACCTTACCTCCGTAAGCGCCTGAATTAATGGCAGCTTCATATATCTTTTCAATGTTTTTATTTGTTATTGACGCAGCCATTTTCTTCTTGTTCTCCCACTCTCTTCCCAGTTCTTTTGCAAACTTAATTATATCTCCTTTCAAAAGATAATCTTTCATTAAATATGAATTCTTTTTAATATCGTGTGTTGCCTCAAGTGGAATCTTTTTTCTTTTCACTGTATTTGCCTGCTGTTCCTTTATTATTTTATCTGACGACCTTGATGCTCCGGTATAGAAGAGTACCATAGATACCTCAAGCTCATCGGCTATCCATTGTTTAATTCTCAGGGGATTAACAACCACCCTGTCATCTTTATAGAATTCGATAAAGTTGAATCCGCCGAATGTTGCTGCGTACTGGTCCTGCCGGCCACCACGAAGACCAAGGTCATTTCTCTCAATCTGGCAGGCAAGATGTGCCATGTCATAATCGCCAAGGGGCAGGTTCAGCCATTCTGCAAATGCCTTAAGGATAGCAACAACCATTGTTGATGATGTTCCAAGACCGCTTCCGGGTGGAGCATCACAAAAGGTTGTAATTTTGAATGAGAGAGGTTTTGTGATCCTGAAATCCTTCATAATTCTGTTATATACGCCCTTATGAAGGTCCAGACACCCGTCGACGGGTAATTTCAGGTTGGAAGGATACCTTTTTTTAAGGTTCAGATCTGCAGCATTGATTACTATAGATCCTGATTTTGTCTCTTCAATCGTACAATACGCATACTGGTCGATTGTTGCATTTAATACAGCTCCTCCATATAGATCAGCATAAGGAGAAACATCTGTTCCTCCACCTGCCAGTCCAAGACGTAAAGGGGCTTTGGTCCTATATATCATTATTTATAAAGAATTTCGGATTGCGGATTTGTCAAATCCGAAATCACAAATCCGAATTCCGCAATTTACTAATTATTATAAACTTCCATTATCGATGTTGTTAGTCTGTCCCAGGTAAATTTAGCTTTTTCTTCCTTTACTCCTTTGGTAAAAAACTCCTGCCTGCTGTTTATGAAAAAATCATCAATAGCATCTGCTATCAAACACGGCTCTGCCGGCACCACATAGCCGCATTTACCATCAGTGACAATTTCACTTAAGCCTCCCACATCGGTTACCAGCATCGGTTTCTCAAAATGATAAGCTATCTGGGTCACTCCGCTCTGGGTGGCACTTTTGTACGGCTGAACAACAAGATCTGCTGCACCAAAGAAGAGTGCGACCTCTTCCTCTTTAATAAAACGGTCATAAAGAATAATATCATCACCAATGTTATGTTTTTCAATAATTGCTTTATATGGTGTATTGCTTTCATAGAACTCCCCTGCAATCAGCAGTTTAATATTCCTGTTACGGAAACGGTTCTCAGCAAAAGCCTCCAGAAGAAGATCGAGTCCCTTGTATGCTCTTATAAATCCGAAGAATAAGAGGTATGAATATCGGCTATTAAGGTTAAGTTTTGATAAAGCCTCTTCCCGTGTAATCATTTCACCATAATTATCATACAAAGGATGTGGATTAAATGCTGCCGGTATATTGACCCTGAATCTGTTAAGATCATCGCCGACACTTAAGGACATAACAACGGCTCCATCAATACTCTGAATAAAATAGCTTGTAAGGAACCTGTCGATAATGCTCTTTTCATGAGGAATAATATTGTCGAAAATGCAAATTACCTTAGCATTATTTCTTTTCTTTCTGCCTGCAATCCTGGCTACAGTACCAAAACAGGGAGCCATGAATGGATGCCAGTATTTAATAATCAGAATATCGGATCTCTCTTTCCTTATCCTGTAACCTGTCCTGATCCAGTTAAAGGGATTTACTGAATTAAGGATCCTTATAATATTTATTCCCGGTGGTACCGGACTATCAGTATATTGAGTTCTTCCCGGAAACAAAAAACCAGGATACTGGAGCGTGAATGTGAATATTTTCACTTCATGACCTTCGGAAATGAATTGTCCCGCAAGTCGTTCATTATAAGATGCCAGACCTCCGCGGTATGGATGGGCAGTTCCGAGAATTATTATCTTCATACACAGTCTATACAAAATATAAAAATAGTAAAACCCGGAATACTGGCAATTTCAGATTCCAGATTTCAGGTAATCTTCAAGGTAATTGAATGGAGTTGTAAGTTTGCCATCTTTTAAGATTGTTGCCCGACCAGGCATTGAAGTTTCATTATGGTTGAGTAAATCATGCAGAACATTATTCATAAGCTGTTTGCCGAAATCATGAGATGCATCCCGGGGTAGTTCACCTGGAAGATTGTCAACTGCCATGACGATAATATTCGAAGCCTTTGTAAAAGGAGGTTCCTCCTTTTCCAATTGTGCGTTATAACCAAAAAACGGATCAGATATAGTTGTGGCTCTTATCGTTGATGGTATCGGACCATTTACATCGCAACTGATATCCGCAATAATGGATATCCTGAAATCAGGTCTTTTCATATCTGCTTTGGTAAAGAATACCGGTGATTTCGGATCCCAGTAATGCCCGGTAACAAGAATATCAGTAACCTTTGTAAACTGAAGAAATGCAGATTCATATTCTCCGGGATGTTTTATGAAATTACTGAAGCTGAACTCTTTCTCATCCTTATGTCTTACATAATGTTCAGGACCTATCTGGCAGACAACGGGAACATCAAATTCCCGGTTCAGGAATTCTTCCGGACCTACCTGTACGGGATTACAAACATTTAATGTTTCCATAGCACCATTTGCCACACGCCCCTTGCCTGTCACAAGTATCTTTAATCCGGGAGCCAGTTCGATCAGATGAAGGCCAGCCCACATTTCTTCGAGGTCATGACACTGGTATGCAGGCTTAAGATTAAATCTGTTTGTTTTTATACCCCTGGCTCTCAATCCATTATATGCCCCGACAATCCCTGCATACCTGCCAAATGCAACAACTCTCTCTCCGGTATCTGTAGTAAGGTACTCATAGTCGATAAGTCTGATCCTTTTTTCTGCCATTTCCCTGAACATTTCCCTGTTATATGCTTGCTTCTTGCCCACGTGTGCAAAGAAAAGATATGTTTTCCCCTCAATAAATGTGCTTTTATCCACCTCCTTGATCCCCATCAGGATATCACATTCGTGAAGGTTTTCCTTAAGTTGTATTCCCAGGTATTCGTATTCCTCATCCGAATAACATCTTATATCACTTGGCTGAACAATAAATTCAACATTTGGATACTGTTCCTGAATCTTAATTATCTGTGGAGGAGTTAAAGCAACTCTTCTGTCGGGAGGATTCTTGGTTTCTCTTAATATGCCTATTTTCAATGTTTCTTCCATTTATGCTTATGCTATAGAAGTGTTAGAATTTAATGATAATATTATTTATTATCCAGGAGCTTATCAGCAGCTAATACGAGGAACATAAAGTTTGTTGCCCCGCCCCCCATAACATATTCCTGTTGCTGCCATAAAAAAGGCCAGTCGAGTAGTTCCGGGAAATCAGGACGTATCAGGGCAGTTCCTGAAGCAACCCCGCCAGGTATATATGACCAATCCGCTCTGTTGACTCCATATGCTACAATAGTTGACCTTGCTCCCACCCCTGAAGCAAATGAAGATGTATTGGAACCCGGATGAACGCCAAGGATGAAGTTGAGGGCATTGAAAACATAATTTGAAGGAAATATTTCCGGAAATGATTTATGAAGGAAATATTGTCGTACACCAAAACTCTGAATATCCCATCCTGCTCCCCATATATGTGGTTGATAAGGGACACCGAATGGTGTCTCGCCTCCCATCTGAGCTATCCGGGCAGAAAACTCAACAGCACTCTTTTTTATTAATTGTGTA
>CAZOZU010000211.1:0-4542 GCA_964584355.1 uncultured Rikenellaceae bacterium | reverse complement strand
ATTTTAACATTGAATTATTAGATCAGTCAGTCAATATAGCATAAAAACAATTATCAACTCATTTTAGGCAAATACAACATATGAAGAAAACTAGAAGAAGCTTTATTAAAGGTACAATTGGCGGCATAGCCTGTTTAAGTCTATTGCCCAATAATGTTTTCGGCAAAAAAAATAGATCTATTACGACTGCAGAAAAAAAGCTCCCTGTTATTGAAGAAACAGATATATGCGTATTAGGCGGTAGTGGCACAGGTGTTTTTGCTGCTATTAGAGCTGCAAGATTAGGAGCAAGGGTGTCTATTGTAGAAAAACAAAATGCTTTTGGTGGGGTAGCGACTAACTCAATGGTTTGTATATGGCATTCTTTGTACAACACTGAATCTAATAATCAAATTATATCCGGATTAACAGAAGAAACGATTGAAAGATTAAAAAAGCGTGATGCAATTAAATCAATAAATAAAACAGAACGTTCAGCTTTCATTTTTAATAGCCAGGAGCTTAAAATTGAACTAGATGAAATGGTGCTGGAAAATAATATAAAACCCTATTTCCATACTTTGTTTTCTGAACCATTGCTTGAGGATAATAAACTGGTTGGGGTAATTGTTGACAACAAAGATGGAAGAGGAATTATTAAAGCTAAAGCATTTATTGATGCTACCGGAGATGGTGACTTATGTACCAGACTTAATTTAGATTCATATCGTTCAGAGCTATTATTACCACCAACAACATGTGCCCACATTGAAAACTGGAATAATAATATAGTTGAACTTATAAAGGAGCATGGTAAAGAGTTTAATATTCCAGAAGGTTTTTCTTGGGGAAACATGGTTCCAAATTCCACGCATACGAGAATGATAGCCGGTACACGTATATATGGCGTAGATTGTTCAAAGGCAATCGATCTTACCCAAGCTGAGATAGAGGGCAGAAGGCAAATAAGGGCCATTATGGATTTAGTAAGGAAATATCAACCTGAAAATAATATTGTTTTATCAGGTTTGCCTGCTCATATAGGAATTCGTCAAACACGTCAAATAAAATGTAAATACTCTTTAACAGGTGATGATTTATTATTAGGTAAAAATTTTAATGATGCCATTGCTTATGGCAGTTATCGTGTTGATATTCATCATCAAGATAAACCCGGTGTTACATTTAAATACTTAGATGGCAGAGAAGAGTACGCCCGTCCGGGATATCCTACCGAATATAAAAGATGGCGTGATGAGACAACCAGCAATCCTACTTTTTATCAGATACCATTACGTAGTATTATACCTGGAACATATCATAATCTCATATTAGCTGGAAGGATGTTTGATGCTGATAGAATTGCTTTCTCAGGCGCCCGGGTAATGGTAAACATGAACCAGCTTGGTGAAGCAGCCGGAGTTGCAGCATATTGTTCTATTGACCAAGACAAACCTATTTTCAAACTCAAAAATGATGATATAAGAAATACTATGAAGATGGGAGGCTCCATTATTTTTTAAATTACGCTCTCTAACACGCGCTCATAAATAATTGCCTGGCTATCAGTAAAATCAGAGGTTGTAGCCCGCATCAGGTTAGGTCTAACTTGACAGGTAAGTACTCCGCAATTGGTAACTATTCATAGCGCAATACGTTAAACAAAATGGTAAACAGAAACTTGCCTGATGGATGAACATTTTAAAATGTAGAAATAATAAAACATGGAGAAAGAATTATTAGTTGGACAGTTATAGAGGGTGAAAAATATTTTAGATTATCAAAAGAATTAACAACTTTATTAAATATAAATATTGAAGATAAACTATTGGTGGGTAGAGGTAGTGGATTGGGACCAGCTTTTATAGGTAAAGGATTAATTTATAAAGAAGCCCTAAAATCATGATTTAATGGAATTTAACTAATAAAATTATATTATACTTTCGAAAGTAAATTTCTAATTTTTCTTTGCCCTCAATAAGCTATAACAATTTTGTACTTCTTTCAAAATAAATTTGACTTCATACTAAACAAGGTGTATCTTTATTCAAGTATTTGGCTATTCATCTATTATTGAAAATATCAATCATAAAATTTAAACTCTATTTCTTATTTACCCTTATTCATTAATCATGAAGAAAACATTATTTATTTTTACGGTTTGCTGCGCATTAATGATCCCTGCAAACATTTTTGCACAGAGAGATACAGACATCGAGGGAGGGAAAGACCATGCTCTTATCTCACGTTTCGAAGGTTCTGTAACAGAATTTTACGATCATAAGAATTATGATGAGTATACACTTGTCCTGGGTTTTACCGAGGAGGAAGGACGGGTGGAGGAAACCCTCAATATTGAAGGTGATGTAACTAGGATACAGTACAGTACAAAGGGTGATCACACGGTTTTCGAGATCTATAAAAACTATGAATTGGCCCTTGAAAGTGCTAACTTCACCACACTCTTTACCTGGTCGGACAAAATGGCAAAACAGCCTGGCTGGGACTTCTGGTTCTATAATTATTATAGTGATATAAATAAGATGGCATCACCTTATGATCATCCTGACGGAAGAATGGGGTTCAGGTATATTGTTGCCAGTGGCCAAAATGAAGGAAGGAATGTATATATAGTACTTTACGTTTCATCCGATGATGACACTGATTGGATCCTTACCTCGATGGATGTGATCGAGGAGAAAGAGTTAGAGACAGGACTTGTGACGGCCAAGTCGATAGAAAAAGGCCTTCAGGTATCAGGTCATAGCGTGCTTTCAGGCCTGCTCTTCGATACAGGGGAATCCACTATCAAGTCAGAGTCAGAGCCTGCTCTAAAGAACATAGCAGACTACCTGAAAGCCAATCCGGATAAGGAATTTTTCATTGTTGGCCATACCGATAATGTAGGTGATTTCGACAGTAATATGGTACTGTCGGAGAACAGGGCTAAAGCGGTCATGGATAAGCTGATAAAGAGCTATGGCATTGATGCAGAGCAGCTGAAATCGTATGGTGTGAGTTCACTGTCGCCGATTGCTTCAAATCTGATCGAGGATGGCAGGGCAAGGAACCGAAGGGTGGAGATAGTAGAGAGATGAGTTGTTATTAATGGAAGGTTGAGTGGATGAACCCTTCTACCCGGGAAATCATGCCTCCGGCAGACAAAAATATGTCCCTATATCCCCACCTAGCCATGTTTTCGAACCGTTAGGTGGAATAACTTAAATAAAAATAAAGTAAATTGACTTTGGCTTTTTTCTATCTTAATTTTGATAGACAGATCACTATCTTGTTTTATAACAAAAACATAAGCTTTTATGTATGGAAAATCTTATTATAGAACACAGGGGACAGTCAATAAGCAGAAAATTAATTGGCGGTATATGGATTTTGCTAGCCATCGTTATTTTGATCTCAGAAAGAGACTCTCTTGAGATAAAAGATTGGGTTAGATCAATAATGTTTTTCATTTTGGGGATTATATTTTTTACTCCTCTTATGGGTCATAGTAAATCTCAAATCGAAATAAGTGAGGGGTGTTTAAAGATCATTTGGATGACCTGGATTAGAAAGATTACAATCCAGGAGACTGATATTGAAAGAATTATATTGGCAAAAGATGGGATTAAAATATGCCGAAAAGGAAAGAAAGCTTTGAAGATTTTACTTTCTTACATGGGGAAAGAGCAAAAAAATCAAGTCTATAAATTTTTTACTGAGTATGCTCAGCAGAAAAACTTTGTTTTAGTAAAATAATATAATCAGAAGGATAGTATCCCATGATAATAGCATGTTTGACCAGTTCGGATAAGACAATGGTTTGCCAGGAAAATACCAACTATTTTGCTTGCGTTTACATTTTAACAGGCAATAAAGAAACCAATAATTCTTTTTTGACTTAGAAACATAGAGGACTGAATAATTCTGATGAGAAAAATCAAAGTTAACGGAACATAATGAACATGGATATTTATAAGGCTAATATTTTAGGTTCCACGACAGCATTATGCATTTATCTTTTATGCATCCTTATTTTTATATTCAGGCTTTACGGAAAAAGTAAAACCGAATATTATCTTGGTCTCGCGTTTTTAATTACATCACTACCATTGATATACTTATTGGTTACTGCTATCCAATTTCAAAGATCTACACTTTACTATGTTCAGCTTTCACTTATGCTTCTCTTCATTATTACAGAATGCCTTTTAGACTACATCTTGAAAATAGACTTTAGAAGCACAAGGTGGATGGCAATTACATATACGATGCTTTTCTTTGCAGGAACAGGGGGAATGATAGGTGTTGCTTCATTATCCGGCAATGGATGGTCGATTACGTCAATCGTTTTGTTTTTGGTCATGGCATTTTTTGCTTTTTATCAACATGTAAAAACAGGAATGTGATTTATCCAAAAAATTACGCGACATAACACGGACAGTGTTATGAAAAGCAACGTCCCGGGTTAAGATAAAGTTAAATATTAAATAACTTTAAAAAATTAATAGGTTTCCCGCTTAGCGGGGCTACTTCCCGTTTTACGGGACAAGTCGTCCCGTGAAT
>CAZOZU010000210.1:0-4570 GCA_964584355.1 uncultured Rikenellaceae bacterium | reverse complement strand
TTCCTTAAACTCCTGTTGTATTGAAGGATCGAGATGAATATCTAAGAGGTTTTGCAGGAAGAACCTGTACTTATTGCCCTGAGCAAGGAATTCTTCAAAACTTATTCCCATAAACCGCTGGGCTTCAGGACCTGCATATTTTTCGAGTAATCCAACTATCTTCTCATCAACATTTTTGTAATTGGTATTTGGTTTTAACAATATGTAGGTGCTATAACTGTTGCTCAGCCAGTAAGGACTTTGAGACCTTGGATTAGTCATGAAAGAGGAGACGATATGGGCATCAAAATGAGAATTACCCGGGACATCTGCCATTATACCGGAAATAATATACCGGGCAGTATCATTTCCTATCTTTATCGGTTTATCTATTGGGTCATCATCTCCGAATATCCTCTTTGCCATTGATTCCGTGATAACCGCTCTCCTTGGCTTGTTAAGTACCTCTTTCGGATCTCCTTTCAATAATGGTATTGACCAGAAATTAAAGAATGTTGAATCGGCCTCTATCACATGTTCATCCGTAAATGTAAGGTCCTCATATTCAACTATGGTAGGTCCGCTGCCGTTTATTCTCAGATAATCCTCAACTTCAGGGAATTCTCTTAACATAGTGGGACCTATCGGAGCACATGTAAAAGCACCCGTAATCTCCTGTCCTCCGAGTTTCCCGTTTAGGATCAGTCTGTATATTCTGTCTTTCTTAACATTAAAAGTGTCATAGCTGGCCTCGTTTAAAACAAAAAGTGCAATCAGCAGACTGCAGGCAATACCTATTGAAAGGCCAAGAATATTTATTATTATGTAAGAACGCTGTCGTTTAAAAGAGCGTAAACTGTATTTGATAAGGTTTTTGAACATTTTTTAGGAAATTATGATTACAGTATATGTTTTCTATGTAAATATAAGAAGTATTGTTTTATTCAACTTTAAGAGCTACAGCCGGATTAATCAACAGGGCCCTGTAAGCATGAAAGCTTACTGTGATAAGTGCCACAATAATTGAGGCGGCAGCTATTCCGGCAAACACCATTAACGACAGGTCAATTCTGCTGGCAAATTGTTTCAGCAAATTTCCCACAATTATCCAACCGGCTGGTAATGCGATCACAAGTGATATAAGGATAAGAATAAGAAACTCTTTTACCATTGTCCAGAGTATGTTCATTGTTCCTGCCCCCATTACTTTTCTGACCCCTATTTCATTTGTCCTTCTCTCCGTTGAAAATGCAGAGAGACCGTATAATCCAAGACAAGCAATTATCACTGCAATAATTGTGAAATATTTAAGTAATTCTGTAAGACGAATATTAGTTCTGAAAAGATTCTTGTAGTCTTCATCAATAAAGGAATAGTCGAATGGGTATTCAGGCAGTACGGTATTCCAGACTCTTTCTGCTTTTTTCAGAGCTTCGGGGATATTTCCGGTAGTCAGACGAATCAAAATATAATTGAGCCATTCCGTTTCAGTAAGGGCAAAAGCCATTGGTTCGATTGCCTGATCGGCCCCTTTAAAATGAAAGTTCTTCAATACTCCTACTATCCTGCCATCCATACCCATAAAGTGGAATCTTTTACCTACAGCATCGTCAGTACCCATCATCTTAGCAACTTCTTCATTAATAAGGAAATTACCTGTTGTATCTTTTGCCAGGTCGGATACGAATTCTCTTGAGAAATCACGCCCGGATTTAAGCTCCATCCTCATTGTTTTAAGATAATCGTAATCAATCGCATTTGTTCCTATCAGCACATGTTTTTCCGGATCCTTTCCCTCCCAGTCTGCACCTCCTGCATTACTGCCCATTCTTACCGGATTACTCATTGTTGCTGTAACTCCTTCAATAAGAGTCTCTTTAAGTAGCTCATTCTTAAGTGAATAGTATTTGGGTTTCATGTCTTCGGCCATAGGGATGCATAGAAGATTCTCCTTATCAAAGCCAAGGTCTATATTTTGCAGATGTTTCATCTGCAGATACATTACAGTTGCGGCAACAGCAATAAGTATTGAAAGTGTGAACTGTATTACGACAAGGATTCGCCTCAGTCTGCCATTACCTTTTCCCGATATGGTTTCTCCTTTAAGCACTGCAGCAGGTTTGAAAGAAGAGAGATAAAGGGCAGGGTATACACCAGATAATACTCCTGCAACAATACCAACAATGATTATACTTATAATGAACCTGATCCGGAACAGGTCAGAAAGGATAAAACTCTTTCCGGAGATATTATTGAATACAGGAAGTGCTACTCCGATAAGGATATAAGCCAGCACAAGTGCCATTATTACCATAAAGAAGGATTCAAGCATAAACTGATTTATAAGAGTCCTTTGACCGGCACCAGCCACCTTCTTGATCCCAATCTCTTTGGCACGTACTGATGCCTTGGCGGTTGTCAGATTAATGAAATTAATGCAGGCAATGAGAAGGACAAATAGTGCAATAATGGCAAAGATTGTTACGACAATTACAGGTCCCCTGGTTATATCAAATCCAAATTGTGCATGCAGGTGAATATCCAGTAGAGGAAACAGGAGATATAAGGTTCTTGTTTCCGGATTATATTCAAGTACCACATCGGTAAGTTTTTTGTTAACGGCATCAATATCACTACCCTTCGCTAACAGTACGAATGTATATATGGAATTACTTCCCCAATGATCGCTTACCGCCTCTATTTCATACAGGAAGGAATATGGGATCAATCCTTCAAATGTAAATAGTGTATTCCGGGGTAAATCCTTCAGTACACCGGTAACCATGAACTGCATGTTATTTTCCAGTGTAAGTGTTTTTCCCAGAGGATTTGATTCCCCGAAGTATTTCTCAGCTAATTCCTCAGTAAGGACTATTGAATTAGGTTCACGCAGTGCGGTTTCAGGATCACCCAGCAAAAAAGGAAAAGTGAAGATCTTAAATATACCTGAATCGGTCGCTGCTATTGAGGATTCGTAGAATACTGTTTCCCCCTGGCGGAACAGTATCCTGGGAAGCCTGTAATAGCGTGCCTGTTCTCTTATTTCCGGGATCTTTTCCTTCCATACAGGTCCACTCGGGTGTGGGGTGACAGTAACATGATATTTTTCACCGGAGTAAAACTGATCCTCTTCAACCCTGTATATGTAAGCAGCGTTATGGTTGAATTTCTCATAGCTCATTTCATCCTGAATCCATAGTACTATTAATAATAATACTGCAAGACCAATAGCCAGACCAATTATATTGATAATTGCAAAACCTTTATGTTTTAGGATATTACGTAACGATAGGCGGAGGAATTTTCTTATCATGTTTAGTTATTGAATCGTTTAAAAGACGTTTAATTGCCAGTTTTGTTGCATTTTGACAAAATATGTTTTTAGTTCAAGTTATTCATTGTTTAATTTATTTCTTGTACTGCCCCCTCGTCCCGGATCTTTACAAACCTTTAATTAATGATGGATTTGATTGTTAATGTTAAGTTAATCTCTAAACGACAGAATAAATATCGGAAAAATATATTTTACCTTTAATTTCTAATTTAACCAACCATAAAAGTAATGATTAAAAACCTTCTTAAGACTGCCATACGCCATATACGTAAACATTACGGGTATAGTATTTTGAATATACTGGGTCTTACACTGGGTATCACCAGTGTATTGTTTCTAATTATTTATGTATTTGATGAGATAAGTTACGACAGGTATCACGAGAATGCTGACAGAATATACCGTGTATCATCGAAGATAACGGAAACAGATGACCAGTTCACCTGGAATGTCGCACAGATACCATTTGGACCACAGGTTGTACAGGATTATCCTGAGGTAGAGTCTTTTGTACGTTTCATAAACATGCCCCGTGCACTCTATAAATATGAAGACAAAGAGTATATCGAAGAGGATTTCTACTATGTCGATTCCACCCTGTTCGATATCTTCAGCTATAAGACTCTTAGGGGTGAAGTAAGATCAGCAATAAAAGATCCGGGTAAAATAGTGCTTACGGAAACTGTTGCAACACGATATTTCGGGGATGATGATCCAATAGGAAAAACTCTTACTGCCGGCGAAGATAGCTATGAGGTTACCGGTGTGATCGAAGATGTCCCCTTCAATTCACATTTTCGTTTTGATGCAATATCGGCCCGCAATAATCTTCCGAAGCAGCTTGGGAGCTGGGGTAATTTCGGTGTCTTTACATATCTACTTATGCCTGAGGAAGTTAAAATTGACGCTTTTGAAACAAAGATGCAGGGAATGTATGATGCGCATATGAAGACGATATTTGAACCCCTTCAAATAAAAATTGAATATATCATGGAACCGATGATCAGGATCCATCTTTATTCAACGAATCCCGGTGAACCTGAACCTACAGGCAGTATAACATATGTTTACATCTTTGGTATCATAGCCCTGTTCCTGGTATTAATAGCAGCGATGAATTATATGAACCTGGCAACAGCTCGTTCAGCAGGACGTGCACGTGAGGTAGGTATGCGTAAAGTTGTAGGATCAAGAAGGTCAATACTGATAGCACAGTTTTTGTCCGAATCAGTGGTACTGACAATTATATCTTTGATA
>CAZOZU010000209.1:0-4584 GCA_964584355.1 uncultured Rikenellaceae bacterium | reverse complement strand
TTCGATCAACTTTGTACCGCGACACTGCGCCAGTGCTCCCAACCAACTTTGTAACCGGGGATAAACTCGCGGCTCCGATCAACGTTGTACTGCGATCGCGCCAGCACGCAATAAAACTTGTACATGGACGGCAAAAACTGCGCCATACCCTCCTTGCACCCCCGCTGCTCACTACGCTCGCGCGGGGCGCGGCGTGACAGTTTTCTGGCTAAAGTATCAGGATTCTGCCCGGTGCTTGTGTCGGGTAACACAACCTCCCCATATTGCCGGGCCGTTATGTTTAAGATTTTCCGTCATAGTACCTTGATAGCCTTCGCGCAAGCAAGAGTTTGGCAGCTTGCCACCGCGACGGCCTCCGCAGCTGCCAAACACATGCTTTTTTTGCCTACCCGGACTTAAGATCTTGCAAGTTTGTAGATTTGTAGTAAATGACTAGCAATAGTGACCAGCAGAACTCGTTCTTAGAATAAGTGCCGTGCAATTTGAAATAACATGAAAAAGGCAATTGTACTAACATTTTGTTTCCTCTTGACAAATTTCGTGTTGTCAGCACAAAAACATACAATTTTTGGTACCATTAGCGATGTGGAAAGTGGAGAGCACTTAATCGGAGCAACCATCTCCATTAAGGATAAAAATATTGGTGTTCTTTCAAATAATTATGGATTTTATTCTCTTACCATTCCTCAAGGAATTTACAATATCAACTTTTCATTTATAGGCTATAAGACTATTACTTATCGGGTTGATCTTTCCAAAGACACAACAATTAACGTCGGACTAAGATCTGAGATAACTTCACTTAATGAAGTGATTATAGAGGCAAAGAACAATAGCAATGTCTTTAACAACCAGATGGGCATTCATACGTTAAACTTAAATACAATAAAACTTACTCCTTCGGCAGTTGGTGAAATTGATCTAATAAAAAACCTTCAGCTATTACCTGGGATTCAAACCGCAAATGAAGGCACTACAAATTTGTCTGTCAGAGGAGGTTCTTTTGATCAAAACCTTTTTCTGCTTGATGATGCCCCTATCTATAATCCATCACACGCTTTAGGATTCTTCTCAACCTTTAATCCAGATGCAATAAGCGGTGTAAAAATCTACAAGACAGCTTTTCCTGCTCAGTATGGAGGGAGACTTTCATCCATAATTGATATCAGAATGAAAGAAGGTAACAACCAGAAAATAAGTACAAGTGGCGGGGTTGGCCTGATAGCAAGCAGATTATCCGTTGAAGGTCCTCTGAAAAAAGACCAGGCATCTTTCATAATTAGTGGCCGATACAGTTATGCAGGATTTATGGCTAATACTCTTGGCTCTTTGGGACAAGAACTCCGGATTGGAAGTCTCAGGGATTTTCAGAACAACAACGAGATTAACTTTTATGATCTAAATGCAAAAGTCAATTACAAAATAAAGAATAATCACTTTTACCTTTCAGGATACTCAGGAAGGGACCATTTCTATTATTACTCCATCGACAACAATGCAAGCATGGATTGGGGAAACCAAACTACAACAGCCAGATGGAACCATGTGTTCAATTCAAGACTTTTTTCAAATACAATGGTAGTGTATAGCAGCTATGATTATTCCTATATACTTAAAGATGATGCAAGATACTTCAAGTGGTCATCTAACTTACAGGAACTAGATATTAAATCTGATTTTGACTATTTTGTTAACCCTTCAAATCATATCAAATTCGGCTTTTCATTAGAAAAACATAAATATTTTCCCGGCAAAATTGAGCCACGAGATTCTACCTCGTTGACCAAACCATTTGAATTAGCCAGTCAAAAATCTCTTGAGAGCTCATTATACATTTCTAATGAACAGAAATTAAGCGATAAAGTAAGTTTAAGTTACGGGATAAGATATTCAATGTTTTTTCTGCTAGGTGAGAGTACGGTTTATTCCTATGCTCCTGACCGGTCAATTAAAGACTCTACCTATTACCGCAATGGAGAGCTAATCCAGTTTTATAACGGACTTGAACCGCGAGTTGATTTAAGATATTTAATAAATAACAACAACTCTATTAAGGCTTCATATACTTATGTCACACAATATCAACACTTATTAAGCAATTCCTCAGTCGGACTTCCAACTGACGTTTGGCTTCCTGTAAACAAACTAATAAAACCACAGTATTCAAATCAGTTTTCAGTGGGTTATTACAATTCCTCTCCAAACAATAAGTATGAATTCAGCACAGAGCTATATTACAGAAGATTAGGTAATATTATTGACTATATTGATAATGCAGATTTGTTTTTGAATCCGCACATTGAAACCCAAATATTAAATGGGAATGGTGAATCATATGGTGCTGAATTCTATATTGAGAAAAAAACCGGAAAACTGACAGGTTGGATAAGTTATACTCTATCACGAACAACTAAGCAGATTAATGGCATCAACAACAATGAGTCATATCCAGCCACTTATGACAAGAGACATAATCTTTCCTTGGTAATGCTTTATAAATTATCTCCTGCGTGGGATTTTGGTTCAACCTTTAAATTCACTTCGGGTGGATACATAACGATACCAGAAGGTTCTTTCAACTACTATGGGATCTCCTTTAATTACTATACAAGCAGGAACGGTTATAAACTCCCTCCATATCACAGACTTGACATTTCGTTCACATATAAAAATCCAAAAAAACAACTCAAAAACTGGAAACCCGAATGGAACTTTGGTATATATAACCTTTATGACCACAAAAACATTTTTTCTCTCTTTATCAAAATGGTTGATGGCGATTTTAGTACATCAAAAGCGTATAAAATGTATTTATACGGGATAACACCCTATTTCACTTATAATTTCAGATTTTAAAATGAGAAGAGTAATCATATTATTCCTTTTATTGCTTTCATTCATAAGCTGTGTCGATGAATATGACCTTAATCTTGATAAGGTAGATTCAAGATTAGTTGTTGAGGGTTTAATTACTAACAAAAAAGGCCCATACTACATCCGTTTGACAGAAAGCCATACTGGGAAGTTTATAGAGCCTATTCATTCCTCTATGGATAGTGCAAAAGGTATAATGAATGCATTAATCATTGTTTCAGACAATGTAAATCAGGTTGATACTCTGATCCCAATTGATATTAACGAAGATGAGTATCATTATGATTATAGATTTGGGTATTATAAGTTGCTATATGATAATATTGGTAATGTAATTGATACTCTTTGGCTTACTGATCCAATCGAATTTCGTCATGATCGGGGATATTACAAGACAAAACACTTAGTTGGAATTCCGGGAAGAACTTATTTCTTAAAAGTAATAAGTAATGGTAAGGAATATCAAGCCAGCGATTTCATGCCACCAGTACCAAATATTGATTCACTTGGTTATACAAAAAAGATTTATGAAAAAGATGGACAGGAGTATTTCATTCCCTTACTTTACTTTTCAGAACCTCAAGGTATTGAAAACTACTATTTAATTCAACTAAAAGAGGAGGTTTTAAGCAGGATATTTGCTGAGGATTTTAATTGGGAATTTTCAATACTATCAGATGAATTTCTTCAACCGTATGTAAATGGATTAAATGTAAGTTTAGGCGCAAATCCAAGGGGATATGAATATGTACTTTACCAGGAAGGTAGTGAAATTTACCTTGCATTGAGTTCCCTGACAAAAAACGCCTATGAATACTATAAAGCTATTTTACAACAATTTAATAGTGATGGAGGAGCGTATCAACTGTCTCCTGCCTCCCCTCCTTCAAATATCAGTAATGGCGGTCTTGGCTATTTCCGTGCCTCTGCAATTTCTGAAAAACGCACTAAGATAAACTAACAAATTAAAAAACGATTTAATACAGATTCAAAATTAATCCTCATGAAAACATACTTTAAATTTTCACTTATCTGTCTGACTATTTTTTTATTCAATGGATGTAAGAAAGATAGTATTAAACCTCCAATTGTTTCAACTAATGACGTTACCGAAATAACAACAACAACTGCAGTGTCAGGTGGCGAACTGAATGAGATGACTCCCTTAATTGTATCAAAAAGGATATGCTGGAGTACAGTACAAAATCCAACAACTGAAAATTATACAACCATAGACTTCTCAAGAAATGCCAGTTTTATATGTAGTCTGACAGGACTTACTCCTAATACTAAGTATTTTGTAAGAGCTTATACTATAAACCCTGCAGGTACTGCCTATGGTAAGCAGATTGAGTTTACAACATTAACAGAAAGCTCCAGAAAATAAGGTCCTGTAAATGATAATCAATGATTTCATCTAAAATGTTGTCTTCTTAGTTATAGCCAATCCAGCTCCTCTGTTTGGCACATTTGCAGCTCACACATTCTACGTTAAACCCTATAGCTGCAAAAGAGCCAAACAGCACTACTCTCCTGTATGACAAGACAGAGCACTGGACGATTAGGATTTCGTAAATCATGACAGTTTTAAAATTAATCCTAAACATAACACGGACAGTGCTAAAGGTAAGTTGTTTCCCGCTATGCGGGACAAGTTGTCACACTTTTTGCCTGGTGACGTAAACGCCAGCCGGGCAAAAACTGCAAGTG
>CAZOZU010000208.1:0-4590 GCA_964584355.1 uncultured Rikenellaceae bacterium | reverse complement strand
AGTGTATAGGTAAGACCAACCTGGATATTGCGGCCTGTCTGAGGATTATAGGGCAGAGGGGTGCCCATCCCTGAATAGACAGGTCCGCCATATTTTTCATCGAAAAGGTTCCTTATCTTAATGAAACTGGAAATGTTATTGCCTATTTGATAGCTTACTACTGCATCCATACTGTAGAATCCGTCGACATTCTTTATTATCTCACTGTATAGTTCCTTAAATGGGATGATAAGTCTCAGCCAGCTTGACTCCCAGATGCTGGAAACCTGTATATAGAGTTTTTTGGCAGGTTGCATGGATATCTTCATTTGTCCGAAGTGATTTGGGACAAGTTTAAAATCATTCAAAGTGAGGTAGTTACCTGCAATTTCCAGAATATCAGGAAATGATTGGCTAGATTTTGCAAAAGTAAGACTAAGCTCCGCATCCATATTAATTGATTTGACAAGGTCGTTGATCTTAATATTTGCCTGCAGACCATAGAGCCTTGATATTGCATTGCGTTCATTTATCTTGGTCAGAACGGTGGCAGTATCGGAAGTAAAAATGGCCATGGGAAGATTTTGTTCGTCAAGCCTTACAGTTTTATCATGTATCAGATTTCTGATTGAGTTATAATAAATCGATATATTCAGATTCACATTTTTACCATAATTCTTTACCAGACCGAGTTCTACTGACATATACTTCTCAGGTTCCAGATCCGCATTCGGAATTGACAGGTAGATCAGACTGTCAAGATTAGCTCCTGCTCTATATGCCAGAGATTGCCATGCCATTGAGGCAGGAGGGGCTTTATATGCAAAACCTATAGAGCTTCTGAAGCTGGTTTTTGGATTAAAAATATAGAGTCCTGCAATTCTGGGACTTATCGATAAGCCATATTGTGAGTTGTTATCTATTCTTATGCCTCCCATAAACCTGAACGATTTAAGAGAATAATAGGTTTGGGTGAAGGCTGAAAGATCATGATGAACACCAGCATTGTATCCAAACGAACCTGAAACAGAATCAATGACTTCTACATGCGATTTAAAGAATTTATATGTTTTCGGATCGAAAGGAGCATCAAGGAAGTTTGTCTGCTTGAGCAGGGCTGAATTCTGGTAAGTCAGTCCGGATACAATTTCAAGTCCTTTTACAGGGACAATAGTGAAAAGTTGTTCAAAAAGAATATCATTACTGGCAGCATATCTGTAAACCTTATCTGTATATGAAATGAATGTGACTCCCATACTGGAGTTATTATCCATCTTGTAAAGAAGGTTTGAAAAGTTGGTCGTTGTAAAAAACCACGGAGCCCATTCGTGATTGTAGCTGATTGTAGTTGATCTGATCGTTTCACCCCAATAATTTTGAGGATTGTTATATTTAAACAGGTATGATGACTGTCCGAGTGAACTATGAGATCGCCGATACATATTATTATATGAAAGACTGATATCGCGGTACCGGAGATGGAAGCCCAGAAGATTACTTTCTGAGGGAAGGTTCTCTATATCAGGATAATTCAGCGAACCGTCATAATTATAACAGTAATTATCATTCATAAAGTCAGCAGTGGTGATGCCATATTCCTGCAATAGATTTCTTGTGACCTCAACAGGTTCATACATTGTAGATCCCAGTGGGTATTTATATCCTTTCTCCTGCAGGTAATGCATCGGATTATAGACTTCATCATATCCCTCTGTTATGTTCTGATCAGCAGTTTCCATAAGCCCTCCGTAAAAACTATACTGAAGGATATTCTTATTCTTTCCGGCTTTCCCGCCAACCATAAAATTTGTGTTCCGGTACTCATTCTGTCCTATACTCACATCACCATAGACAAATGTTCCCTTATCGGCTTCACGTGTAATTATATTAATGACACCTGAAACAGCATCGGCACCGTAAACTGCTGCTGCCGGGCCATAGATGATTTCAATTTTTTCGGCCTGACGTATTGGAAGCTGGTTAAGTATAGGCATTCCGATTGCTGATGTTGGTTTGACAGGTAATCCGTTGATAAGTATCAGAGTGTAAAGATTTCCGATCAGACCCCTCAGGTTAAAACTTTCCCCAAGTTCACCTGTGCCGGGCTGGGAAACTCTTACTCCCGGCAGGTTTTTAATAACATCAATAAGTGAGTAATAGTGATTCCTGATTATTTCATCCCGGGTAACAATATATATTGTAATTGGTAATTCATCAATTCTTTTTGAGCTGCGGCTGGCTGATACTACATTCATCTCTATTGTATCTTCTTTAAAGAAAAGATCATCAGCATCCAGCTTCTCTATTCTGATTAGTCCGGCCTCGTCAGGTTGCTGAGCGAAAAGAGAAGCAAAACAGAAACAGAGCAATACAGTTGTTGTAATTCGTGATTTCATCCCTCATAAATAAGAATAAAATTATTAAAAAATAATTGAACAGGTACAATTTATTACAGATTAGATGAGCTGACTGGTAATATGATGGAGGAAGCAGTAATTTTAAACATTTTTGTTATTACAAACTTAATTAGGAATAAAAGAAATACAACAATAGCTTTAGTTTTTGTTGTTAATGTATTATTTTTATTTCCTGATTGTTGAAAATTATTTATCAAAGAAATATTAATCACCAAATAAATCTACATGCTTATGAAAACAAAGCGTTCAAGAAGAGATTTTCTGAAAGTATCTGCAGCAGGAGCTGTGGGGACATTATTCTTATCCCAGTATTCATGTAAAAATACTGGTAAGAAAGCCTCAGAATCAGAATCAGATGTTGTGGTTGATCCCAAGACTTTTGGTATAGGTCTTCAGTTGTACACCATACGTGATGCTATGGATGAAGATGTAGCTGGTTCGTTGAAAAAAGTATCAGACATAGGATACAAATATATTGAGCTGGCTAATTATGCCGATCGCAAGTTTTACGGTTTTGATCCTCCGGAGTTTAAAAAGATGGTCAATGATCTTGGGATGGAGATCGTTAGCAGCCATACTCAGGTTGAAGGAGTAGGGGTAACACTTGATAATGCAAGAATAATGGCAGAAGATCATGCCAGTCTGGGTGTTAAATATTGTCTGCAGCCATGGATAGTTGAAGAAATGCGTACTTCAATTGCCAGCTACCAGAAAATGGCAGATAACTGGAACAAGATAGGAGAGGTCATGAAAGAATTCGGAATACAGTTCGGTTATCATAACCATAACTTTGAGTTTGATACTGTCGATGGAAAGGTCCCTTACTTTGATGTTTTCCTGGCTGAACTGGATAAGGATCTGGTAACAATGGAGATAGATATGTTCTGGGTAACTAAAGCCGGACAAGACCCGGTTGAAATAATCAAACAATACCCGGGAAGATTCAAATTATTCCATATGAAAGATATGTATACCAATGAAGAACCCTATTTTACAACAGTAGGAGTTGATGATTTTGCACCGGTTGGTGAAGGTGTCATTGATTTCAAGAGGATACTTGAGGTGAAAGACATTGCAGGCATGGAATATATGATTGTAGAGCAGGATCAAAGCAGGGATGGGACTCCTTTTGTTGACATACAGAAGAGTATAACCAATCTTACAACAAAGATACTCGTATAAAAAGCCGGTAGCCGGTGTTACCAGTTTGAATCATACCATGACCTGACATCTGTTGCTGTCATACCGGCCATGTGTGCAGCTTCCAGCCCCAGGTCTCCGTCTTCAAACACCTCTATATGAGCAGGTTCGACATTCATCAGCCTGGCACATTTAAGAAATGTTTCGGGGTGAGGCTTGAAGTTGTAAACATCGTTAGCAGTGACAATTATGTCAAAATATTTCCTTAAATCAGTTAACTCAAGGGTACGTTCCACTGCCTTTCGGTGACCACCGGTGCCAATTGCCATAGGCATTTCCCCATAATATTTCTTTACAATATCTACAACCGGACCGATAGGTTTGACCAGGTGCTGGACTTTAAAGAACTCATCAATTTTTGTTTTCAGTATATGTTCTATGGTCACTTCATTCTTAAGGTTACTTTTTTTGATAATTTCATTGGCTATTAACCAGCCGGGGCTCCCTGTATGTTTGCGGAGAAAGGAATTGTCAATATCTGCGCCATATTTCCGGCAGGCTTTTTTCCAACCTTCAAAATGATATGGCATAGTATCGGCAAGAGTACCGTCAAGGTCAAAAATTAATCCTTTTATTCCTGGCTGAATATCGTATTTCATTCTGTTAATCTTAAAAGTCTATACATTCTCCGCGGAATATGTTGACTATAGTATTTCTTTTGTTGAATCCCTTGTAAAAAGTCTCCAGGTAGCCGATCATCTTTTTCTTTGACTTGGCGTTAAGATATGGAAATTCGTTTATGGTTTTATAAAATTCCTCCTTCTTTTCGTTGAATTCCTTCAGCGCATCAGAAAAAACCTCCTCACTCCTGCATACACCCAAGTATCGTCTCTCAATTACCGATTTAAGCCCTAATCCTTCATAAGGAACAGCATAATGTGTATTGACAAAACCCGCATAATCAAAATCATAAGGTACTACTCCTCCTGATCCCAGCATGTAAGGATTGTCTCCTGTCAGTACCAGCACATTATGCCTTATTGGTACCGACCAG
>CAZOZU010000207.1:0-4606 GCA_964584355.1 uncultured Rikenellaceae bacterium | reverse complement strand
GCCAACAGTCATATATCCTATGCGACTTATGCCATTAACAATTGTCATATCATGTCCATGACTGGGATGCATTTTCAGGAGTTCGGGATTTTCCCTGCCGGTAGGCCGGTCGCCAGTTTTCTGATCGTATGAGACAGTTATGGGATCATCAGTATCGAGACCAACAATATGCCTGTTTTCCACATAGACGCATGGTACACGATCGCCTGTCGCGGGGATCAGGAATGAATAGTCAAATCCAATATCAAGGGGACTATTCATAATTTCACAATTCCAGTCAGGTCCTCCTTCAGGACCAAGTCCCAAATGCCATTTACCTATCACACCGGTAGTATAACCTGCTCTTTGCAGAACCGATGCAATGGTGGTACGTCCAGGTTGAATAATTGCGGCTGCATTGCCCCGGGCAACGCCAGTTCCACGTTTCCTCCATGCATATTGGCCTGTGAGTAGAGAATACCTTGACGGAGTACTTGTTGCAGAGGTACAATGTGCATTCGTGAACAGAAGACCCTGGCTGGCAAGCCTGTCAACGTTTGTTGTAAGGGGAGCTGTATTATTATAGCAACTAAGGTCACCATAGCCAATATCATCGGCATAAATAAGGATTATATTTGGCTTTTCTGTTTTTTGAGTACATCCGGTATTGAAAGCTGCAAATGACATTATGCCTGCCAAACCAGATAAATAACAGATGTTCTTATTATAGAAATTATGTTTCATCCCTGGATATGATATTACGTTAAATTATTTATAAACTACAGATTTACACGTAGTTTCACTGTGTCGTGTTTATTGATTCAAATGAAAATGGGAAAATTTTCGAGAGTGAATGCGCTCTTGACATTATATCTTCTATCTTTTCTTTTATGTCCTGATTTGATGTTGCAACATTATTTGTTTCACCAGGGTCATTCAAAAGATCATAAAGCTCAAATTCTCCTATTGGATTTTTATTTACACCAAGCTGAACAGCTTTCCAGTTATCCATCCGTACTGCCATCTTTCCACCCTGTTCATGAAATTCCCAGTAAAGGTATTCATGTTGTTTTTGCTTTTTTCCAAGCAGCTCAGGAAGAAATGAAATACCATCTATATTTGCCGGTACTTCAGCCCCTATAATATCGGCAAATGTTGGTAAAACATCCCAGAAAGCTGAAATATGGTCGCTTATTGCGCCTGCTTTTATCTTTAACGGCCATTTTACGATCATAGGAGTTCTGATGCCACCTTCATACAAATCACGCTTAAAACCCCTTAAACCACCGCTGCTGTTAAAATATACCGGATCAGCTCCGCCTTCAAGGTGAGGGCCGTTATCGGATGCAAAAACAACTATAGTATTTTTCTCAAGCTCCAGCTCAGTAAGAAGATCAAGTATTTCACCAACATAATCATCGAGTTGTTTGATCATTGCTGCGTATGCTGTATGTGGTTCAGCTTGTGATCCGTATGGTCCAAGACGATAAGATGGCCCATCATCAACACCATTAAATGGTTCTTCGGGATCAAATTTCCCACGGAAAAGTGCCATGTATTCTTCTCTGGCAATTAGTTCTGCGTGTGGTATTGTTGTGGGATAAAACATAAAAAATGGTTTATCCTTATTGGTTTCAATGAATTCCAGGGCTGCTTCATGAATTATATCAGCACTGTAAGCTCCTGTTCTGCTACTGTCATTCTCATGAAGTATTATTTTCTCATGGTTGTGCCACAGGTGATCGGGATAATAATTATGTGCAAGACGCTGGCAGTTATAACCAATGAATTCATCAAATCCCTGGGCATTAGGATCTCCTTCGGTGTCGATAAATCCGAGTCCCCATTTTCCGAAGGCCCCAGTACTGTAGTCCCTGGTTTTCAATATTTCAGCAATTGTAACTGATTCTGAAGGCAGTGGCCATTGTCCTTCAGGCTGCATTTCTTTGTTTCCGCGTATAGGCGTATGTCCTGTATGAAGACCTGTCATAAGGCATGACCGGGAGGGGGCAGATACAGTACAGCCTGTGTAATGCCGCGTAAAAAGCATTCCTTCGCCGGCAAGCCTGTCAATATTTGGAGTAGAGAATATTTGTTGTCCATAGCAGCTTAAGTCACCATAACCCAGATCATCAGCCAGGATATAGACAATATTTGGCAGCTTGTTTTCATCTGTTTTTCCACAGGAAAAAAAAGCAACAGATGCACAAATACCCAGTGGAATCCCGGTATTTAACCGCGGGATTTTATTCATATACTGATTTTATAGTTTTCTAATTCTTACAGTATAAGCTTCAACAGGATTTTTTACCATGATCTGGTCTATATCATCCTGAGTTACTCCTCTTTCCTTAAGTATAGGAATCAGGTATTCGAAAATATCGGTATAGCCTTTATATGGTCCTCCTCCCGGTATTGCGGGATCATACCATCCTGAATCGTGCGAAATGAGTATTTTGTGAAGAAGGCCCTCCTCCTTCATCTTAATTATACGATCGGCATACCATTCAATACTGTTTGGAGCACCTGGTTCTAAATCCTTTCTTTCGCGTACATTATCGAGAGAGATCCAGGCACCTTCGCGTGCAGCACTTATATTAGCATCAAGGGTTCCGCGCTGAGCGTGTACCCAGATAAAAGCAGAAGGATCAATACCTTCATTTTTTAATTTCTCTATTTGTGCAAAGGCAGGTTTGTCAGGACCTGTATGAGAAGCAATAGTCAGTCCGGTATTAAGGTGTGTAATAGCTGCTGCCTGAATTAGTTTTGTGTCTGAAGGTGATAATGTATCATCAGGGTTCACTCCTATCTTGATAAAACCTGGTTTGATGCCAGTATCACCTATACCATTTGTAAACTCACCTGTCCACTTATAGGCAAGTGTAAGATAGTCTGCAGAATCAAAACTCTGAGGTAAAAATTTGTAGTAATGTGCCCCGTAAAGACCGGTATTAGTAATAAAAATCATGCCTGTTTTTTCAGATAGTTCACTCAAGACAAGAGGGTCACGTCCAAGATATTCAGGAGTACATTCAAAGATTGTTTTTACACCATACTTGCCCGCTTCATCTACAAAGGGCTTTGCTTTGGCAATAACAGAATCCCTGTTCCAACGGAAAGTCCCCGTACTGTCAGCACCTATAAAATCTACCATTATATGCTCATGTACAAGCGAACTTCCTATTGCAGAGGGTTCAACAGGACCATTAACTGTCATTATGTAATCTGAGGATTGCGGTTTACATGTAATGATTATAATACCGAAAACCAGGAACAGAATGATCCACAGAATGATTTTAAAGGTGTCATATTTTTCTTCTTCCATGATAACAAGTTTAGGTGGCATAAAAATAGTATAAAAATTGTAAAGGCGTTGCATGCAACGCCTCCACAATATCAACATATAAGTCCCCGGGTTATTTGTAAGAATCTACATGAATATTTTTAACAGCGCGACCTGATGGATCGATCATGTTTTTGAAGGAAGCATCCCAGGCCAGTGCTTCAGCGGTGCTGCATGCAACAGAGGGAACAGATGGCACACATGCTGCTGCCTGGTCGGACGGAAAATGTTCTGCAAATATTGATCGGTAGAAATATTCTTCTTTCGACATGGGGGGATTTACAGGAAAACGGTATTTTGCATTGGCAAGCTTGTCGTCAGTTACCTCCTTAGCTGCAAGTGCTTTAAGGGTATCGATCCAGTTATAACCAACCCCATCGGAGAACTGCTCTTTTTGTCGCCATGCCACTCTTTCAGGCAGATAATCCTCGAAGGCCTTTCTGACAACCCATTTTTCAATACGTTCTTTTGTGATCATTTTATCAGCGGGGTTGAGCCGCATTGCTACATCCAGAAACTCTTTGTCAAGGAATGGAACCCTTCCTTCAACACCCCAGGCTGCAAGTGATTTATTTGCTCTCAGGCAGTCGTAAAGATGCAGCTTGCTGAGTTTTCGTACTGTTTCTTCATGGAATGCCCGGGGATCAGGTGCCTTGTGAAAGTAGAGATAACCTCCAAATACCTCATCGGCACCCTCTCCGGAGAGAACCATCTTAACACCCATTGATTTTATTACTCTGGCCATCAGATACATTGGAGTAGATGCCCTTACAGTTGTAACATCGTATGTTTCAATATGATAAACAACATCACGGATAGCATCAAGCCCCTCTTCTATTGTGAAATTTATCTCATGGTGAACCGTGCCGATATGATCGGCCACTATCCTGGCAGCTGCCATATCGGGTGATCCCTGTAATCCTACTGCAAAGGAGTGGAGTTGTGGCCACCAGGCTTCCATTATATCACCCGATTCTATACGTTTAGGGGCAAATTTCTTGGCAATGGCTGATACTACTGATGAATCGAGACCACCCGATAGCAGGACCCCATATGGTACATCAGACATCAATTGCCTATGGACAGATGCCTCAAGTGCTTTTCTCAGGTCAGGTATCGATGTTCTGTTTTTTTCAACAGCCTCATAGGTCATCCAGTCACGGTTATACCATTTTTTCATTACACCATCCCTGCTGTAAAGGTAATGACCGGGTAAAAATTCCTCAATAGTATTACATACCCCTTCGAGTGCTTTTAACTCAGAGGCAACATAAAAATTACCGT
>CAZOZU010000206.1:2972-4619 GCA_964584355.1 uncultured Rikenellaceae bacterium | reverse complement strand
GCCAGTATTATTTTATTGTTCATCGCATCCTGAAGAAGTGTCTTATCTGTCATCAATGCCACGTTGAAAGCAGATTCAACCTCCATATAGAGCACCACAAAATCTGGTGCATCTGGAAATTGAGACCAGTACTGTTTCCTGCTTAACTTTGTGATATGATCCCTTAATTTCTTAGCATGTTTAAGAAGGAGGGCATTTCTTGCTGTTTCATCATCTGTCTCGAGAGCCTCAAGGTATGCATCAAGAGGGAGCTTTGAGTCTACCACAACATGCTTGTTACCAGGAAGATTTATAATCATATCCGGTTTCATTGCCTGATCATCTTCTTCTGAATAGGCCTGTTCAATAAAATCACAATGGCCCGACATGCCTGAAAACTCCACTGCCCTGCGAAGGCCAATTTCCCCCCATCTCCCACGGATTCTGGGATTTCTTAATGCATTTACCAGTGCACCAGTCTCTTTCTGAAGGGCTGAATGTGTCTTCTGGATGTTTGTTAACATTTCGGTAACCTGACCAAAAGTTTGTTTAGAACCCTTTTCCAGCTCTTCAATTCTTTTTTTGTAAGTATCGATTGATTCCTTTACCGGTTTAAGCATCTCTTCTATTGCGGCTTTTCTCTTTTCGAGATCCCCTTTTGATTCTTCAACCTTCGCCTCCAGCTGTGATTTTGCAAGCTCAAGAAATTGTTTATTATTCTGTAAAAGTGCATCAGATGCCATCGATTTGAAGGTATGTAACATAGTCTCTTTAACCTCATACCGGCTGGTTAAAACATATTTTACTATCAGCCAGGTTATTACTCCGGTAAATAAGATTGAAGGGATGATATAAAGCAGAATTTCCATAACTCAATTAAATATCATGATCCTCAAAATTATAAGTTTTCGTCATACATTACCTTCTAAAGCAATGGTTTTATTAACTTAGTGGTTCAGAATAATTGTTGATCATATTAACATTACCGCAAATCATTTCAAACCAATAAATTGAATTATTCATTCATAAATCTGATAACCAACTAATAAGTACAAGAAAATGACAAAAAAAGGAAAAATTAATCGTCGCGAATTCCTGGGATCTGCTGCTGCTGCTTCCCTGGCACTGACCGTTGTACCGAGGAATGTACTCGGAGGACCCGGTTTCGTAGCACCAAGTGATAAACTCACTATTGGATACATAGGGTGCGGAACACAGGGTCTGAGGGAGATGGTCTCCCTGATCGCAAATCCAGAACTTCAGATTGTTGCTGTATGCGATCCTAATAAGTTATCCACAAATTATGTCGATTGGTCACTTAATGGTATCCGCAACAGCATCAGAAGAGCCCTGGAAGATAATTCATGGGGCGAGAACTTTGATGGCATTCCCGGAGGACGAGATATAGGACAGGAATTTGTTCAGAAATACTATGCTAAATCGAAAGAGACTAGCTCTTATAAAGGATGTTCATCCTATAGTGATTTTCGTGAACTTCTTGAAAAAGAGCAGGATATAGATGCAATCAAGATCATGACCCCTGATCATCTTCATGCTACAGTGGCAATTGCTTCTATGAAAAAAGGTATGCATGTACTTACTCATAAACCTATTGCCAACAGGATCTATGAATGGAAGAAAGTATTTGAGGTGGCTAAATCCACAGGT
>CAZOZU010000206.1:0-2962 GCA_964584355.1 uncultured Rikenellaceae bacterium | reverse complement strand
ATGAAGTTGTCAAACAATGGATAAAAGAGGGTCTTATCGGTAACCTCAAAGAGATACATAACTGGTCGAACCGGCCGGTATGGCAACAATGGCAATCTAATCCTACCGACACACCTCCCGTACCTGAAGGTTTAGACTGGAATCTATGGCTTGGTCCGGTACCTGATCGTCCATACCACCCTAATTATACCAATGCCGTCTTCCGCGGATGGTATGATTTCGGCGGAGGAAGTATAGCTGACATGGGACATTACAGCCTGTTTCCGCTTTTCCTCTCATTTGGTATTGATAAACCTGCCATAAGCGCCGAAGCATATGCAACCACAACATGTGATACAGTAGACCATGTGGCTGTAGGAGTTAGAAATAATGTGGCATTTCCTCTGTCATGTGTAGTAAAATTCAAGATGCCGGCACAGAAGGATATAGGTCCTTTTGATCTTATCTGGTACGATGGCGGAATAAGACCTATTACACCTGACGAACTTTACGAAGATGGTGAATCATTTACCCGCGAGGGAATGATGTTTGTTGGTGATAAAGGCAAGATCCTTGCCGGGTTCAGAGGTGAAAATCCTAAACTCATACCGAAGAGCAGGATGGAAGGAATCAGCAAAGAACAGGCAACAGAAGAGCGTTATAATGCAAATGCTTACTGGATAAAAGCCTTCAAGGAAAAGACACAATCACCCGGAAGCTTCCTGTATGCAGGACCAGTAACTGAGACGATTAACCTTGGTGCAGTTGCCCTCAGGGCAGGAAGGAGAGTTGAGTATGACTCTGTAAATATGAAAATTACCAATGTTCCTGATGCAAATAAATTCCTCACCAGAGAATACAGACAGGGATGGGAGTTGTAAAAAAATATAAAAATGATATACCAATGATATCACGCAGGAAATTTATTGAAAAATCAATGATAGTTGGTGCTGCAGGCATTGCAGCACCAACTTTGGTTAAAGGAGCTGCTATGTCTTCAACACCAAGACTGATAAAGGACGATATCTCAATCGCACAATGGGCTCTTGTCGCTGAGATACAAAAAGGCTTATGGAAAACCCTTGACTTCCCAAAAGTCGCAAGAGAAGATTTCGGACTTAACGGTATTGAATTCGTGAATACACTATTCGAAGTACCAACCGAGGGATATCTACGACGACTGCAAAGAAATGCCGAGGAACATGGAGTAACAATGGTCCTTATTATGGTGGATGATGAAGGTGATGGATGTTCTTCCACAAAAGAGGGCAGACGTCAATTTGTGATAAATCACCGTAAGTGGATCGATATAGCTGCATACCTGGGATGTGTCGCTATTAGGACAAATTGCCGGGGTGAAAGAGATGTCTCAAAGGAGGAAGCTCTTAAGTATTCCACAGAAACATACCAAATGATGATGGAATATGCAGTTCCTGCCAAGATAAGTGTGCTGATCGAAAATCACGGAGGAGTATCAAATGATGCCGACTGGATGGTTTCCCTTATGAAAGAAGTTAATAACCTTTATTTTGGAAGCTATCCCGACTGGCGGGCACCTTCAGATAACTTTGATAACGTCGATTATCTGCAAAAAATGCTGCCGTATGCCGGAGGGATGTCGTACCGCAACCAGCCTACCGAAGAGCTGACAGCTAAAATGATCCATATGGCAAAGGATTCAGGCTACAGGGGCTGGTATGGTATTGAGTCCTCTGGCCGTGAAGAGATCAAAAAAGGAATCGAATTACTTAAAAAATATCTGTTATAGTTAAATAAAAGGAGATGAAAAAAACCTTATTACTACTAATAATTACATTAATGGCAGCGTGTTCTATTGATAAAAAGAATTATAAGGATCTTGCATCCACACAATTTATTGATCAGGGCACTATTAATGTAACTATTGAGAGTATAAAGGAATCACAGCCATCAGCTGACCCTGCACTACTCGAAAAGGGTGTTAAACATGCTGCATCCCTCTGGCGGATTGAAGATGGGACATCCGAAGAGTTTTTGGAGTTCGTTAAGGAAAATTACATATCAGATCCTCAGAAACGCAAGATTGTCTTCGATAAAATAAGCAATTATCTCGAATCACTTTACGGTAACTTTAATGAGATCACCCTTGACCTCAGGAAGAGACTTGATGAACAAAGAGGTGAGATAGATGAGATAGACCGGATGTTTGGAAACTATTCGGTAAGTGCACACGTACAGGATGATTTCTATGCCAGCAGGATCGCATTTGTGATAGCTTTGAATTTCCCCTATTTCACTCTTGCTGAGAAAGAAAAGCTGGGTCCGGAATGGAGCCGCGATGAATGGGCTATGGCAAGACTCGGAGACATTTTTGTATCACGTGTACCTGCTGAACTTAAACAGGAACTCAACAGTGCGCTGGGCAACGGAAGTATGTATATAGCTGAATACAATATTCACATGGGAAAACTTCGAACAACTGACGGACTACAAATTTTTCCGGATGATATGATTCTACTCTCCCACTGGAACCTGAGAGATGAGCTTAAGGCAGACTATGCTGATAAGGAAAATGGTCAGGAAAAACAGGAAATGATAGCCATGGTCATGGAACGCATTGTAAAACAGGACATTCCGGAAGTAGTAGTGAATAGTCCTGATTATGAATGGAATCCATTTGAAAACAGGGTCACACAGGCTGGAGATATTGTTGACGCTGTACCTGAGCCTGACACCCGTTATCAGCTGATATTGAATTCGTTCAGGGCAATGAAAGATATTGATGCCTATAATCCGGAGATGAATACAGCTATTCTCAGAAAGTTCTCATGGGACATGGAAATTTCACAGGAGGAGATCGAGGAGCTTTTCGATTCCTACATGAGCTCCCCACAGCTAATGAAGATTGCTTCGTTGATAAAGGAGAGACTCGGACGTGACCTCAGGCCTTATGATATCTGGTATGATGGATTTAAACCACGGAGCACCATTCCTGAAGATCTGC
>CAZOZU010000205.1:0-4644 GCA_964584355.1 uncultured Rikenellaceae bacterium | reverse complement strand
GCCTTATCGGGTGAATCCACAATATCGTACGACCTGTGGTTCTGAATAAAGACAAACATTCTCCAGCAGTTGCCGTAACTGTCAGTGATCCAGCTGCTGCCATTCCTGGCAGGAATTAACCGGAGGCATTGTCTTTTGATATCAGCTCCGGGGATTGTCGATATTTTCTTTAGTAAATGAACAGTGACTCTTTCAATATTATCCTGGAGCTCAGGTATATTTTTGAATACCTTATTATTCAGTTTCTGAAGTATATAATCATCCTTGTCCTGTTCTGAAGTCTTTATATGAAAAGTCTCATGAATATGACCACTTCCGAATGGTTCACAGGACTGGAAAGTACCATCAGCAGTGAAACATTCGTACAGACTTTTAAGATCATTATCCATTTTTGAGTCCCACTTTGTGTCCGAAAAATGCAAAATACATTATAACAAGGTAACATGGGACGCATACCCAGTATGCTGATTGTGTAGAGAAAACATCTGCCAGTTTTCCATAGAGTAATGGCAGTAATGCTCCTCCGGCAATTGCCATGATCAGCATGGCAGATGCTGTTTTGGTAAATCTCCCGAGCTTATTCAGGGCAAGAGGCCAGACAGCCGGCCATACTAATGCATTTGCAAAACCCATGAGTGCTACGAAGAGTACAGTAAGAGGGAGTACCAGTTGAAGAGATTTGAATGTTACAAGGTCAATAAATGGCATTGTAAAGACGATATGTGAAGGTATAAGAATCGCCCCGAGTGACAAAATCACTCCAAATATTGCACATAGCTTAAGTGCATTGGCCTGTTTAAGATATTTTGGGATGAAGATAATTCCTAAAAGGTATCCGATTATCATTCCAACCATGGTTAGCGAAGTATAATATTTTGCCGATGCCATGGGAATGTCAAGAGATTGTCCGTATCTGATAATAGTGTCACCGGCAATTACTTCGACTCCCACATAGAAAAAGAGAGCTACAACACCGATTAAAAGATGTGGAAATTGCCAGATTGAAGATCTTTTTGTATCTGCCTCTCCTACAGTCTCTTCCTCTGCATCGGTATCAACCTCCGGAAGATGAACAAATTTCAGTAAAAGTCCGAGAAGAACAAGAATGACAGTCATTACGATATATGGCATTATAACTCTTTGTGCAAGCTCATTAAGAAGATTTGTACGAGTTATTGCATCGACAGCCTGTGCAAGTTGTTCTTCCAGTACATGTGAATCCTTCAGGATAATGCTTGCAAGTATTATCGGAGCAATGACACCTGCAAACTTATTTGCTATACCCATGATACTTATCCTTTTTGCTGCACTTTCTCGTGGACCAATGATAGTTACATACGGATTTGATGCGGTCTGAAGAAGAGCCAGTCCTGTTCCTTCAACAAATAATCCTGTAAGAAAGAGGCCGTATGATCTTGCCAGTGCAGCAGGTATGAAGATAACCGCCCCTATGGCCATAACCCACAAGCCTATTGACATTCCAAACTTGAATCCTGTCTTTTTGAGGACTGCAGATGAAGGCAACGCCATTACGAAATAGGATATGTAGAAAGCAAAAGTCACAAAATAGGCTTGAAAATCACTTAGTTCACATGCAGTTTTCAGGAATGGAATTAAAACTCCGTTAAGCCATGTGACAAATCCAAAAATAAAGAAGAAAAGGCCGATAATTGTTATGGAAAAGATATAATCTTTCCTGCTTATCCCGTTAGAAGAGTTATTGTTAGTCATGGTTTTCTGTTTTCCGGATTAATAATTATTGAAGTATTCAAATCTACTTTTTTTATCGAATGCAACAAAAAAATTAATAACAGGTTTCAACCTTTTGCACTTTTATTACGCGATTTTGTTCCCAGGTAACCTCCATGATGCCGTAAGGCATAATCACCAGCTTTAAAACCAATCTTTTCCATCAGAATAATTACCAGGGCATCACCAATAACCGTAAAGACTGTTGTTGAAGTGGTAGGAGTTAATCCAAGAGGACATACTTCACGAGGCGAACCTGTTGTTATGTGACAATCTGCTTTTTTTGCCAGGGGACTATTGGGATTACCCGTAAGTACTATGACAGGTATGGATGGATACAGATTATTTTTAAGGTCAATTAGCTCAAGAATTTCACGGGTCTTACCAGAATTTGAAACAGTCAATATCACATCATTTTTCTGAAGCATTCCGAGATCTCCATGCTGGGCTTCACTGGGGTGTAAAAATATCGCAGGTGTACCGGTTGAACTGAAAGTAGTTGCAATATTATCAGCCACCTGACCTGCTTTTCCCATCCCTGAAGTGACAAGCTTGCCATTCATCCTGTGAACCTGATCATATATTATTTCAACTGCTTTTACAAAATTTTCTGTAACCGGAATATTCTTAATGGCAGAAGCCTCCTTCTCAAAAATCTCCCTGATCTTTTTTTCCATTATGATTGATTCTTAATTAATCTGTCTGCCAAAGTAATTAAAAAAAGAAGAAATTGGCTATAATTTTTAGGTTTGATACAATTAGTTATTTAAATTTAGAACCTGGATATTAAAATTTTTACATAACACGGAATATAAAAATTATTTAAATATGAAAAAAGAGAGAATTTGGCTGAATTTACTTTTAATATTCTTTATCAGTCTATTCACCAGCAATACGAAGCCAGTTGCACAGGATAAGGTTCCTGAATCCGGATCAATAGTAGTAAAGAGGTGCATCGATTTTGAGGTTACCGGCGATGGAACATCAAAGGAATGGGAGAAGACTGAATGGTTAGACCTGGTTATCCGAGGCCCTGTCGTTGCTGATTACCAGACTAAAACAAAAGTTCTGTATTCTGAAACAGGTATCTATTTCCTTTTTGATTGTAAAGACAAAAAGCTTACTACAACAATGGAAGCTGATAACCTGAACCTGTGGGAAGAAGATGTTGTCGAAGTATTTCTCTGGACTGATGAGAGGTTTCCGGTTTATTTTGAGTATGAGCTTTCTCCTATGAATTATGAACTGCCAATTATTGTGCCCAATTTCGATGGTAAATTCCTGGGATGGCTGCCCTGGAATTATTATGATGATAAGAGAACAAGACATGCCACCTCGGCAACAGGAGGTGAGAAAAAAAGCGGAAGCTCAGTAACAGGCTGGATAGCTGAATTCTTTATACCTTACAAATTACTTGAACCTCTGAATAATGTTCCCCCTGTTTCAGGTACAAAGTGGAGAGCAAATATGTATCGTATAGATCGTGACTCTGTCACAATAGCATTTAACTGGCAAAAAACCAACACTACATTTCACGAATACAAAAATTTCGGAACATTCATTTTTGAATAAGAAACTGAAAATTGTCAGTTCTTACTGTGATGGTTGTCCAGGTACTGTTAACCGGACAACCATATAATTTAAACTTTCAGAACAATATGTTCTTTTATCTTTTATGGACTTCTGAACCGCCCTTGGCGTCAATATAAGTTTTTTCCGGATTTCCTTTGTAGTAGACATCACCTCCACCTGAAATATAGCCTGTAAGTTCCTGTGAAACATTTACATATACATCTGAGCCCCCGCTTACACGAAAGGATGTAATTCTGGTAGTCATATCACCAGCATTGATATCTCCGCCACCGTCAAGGTTTATTTCAAATTCGTCAGCTTGTCCGTAAAGCAATGCATCTCCACCTCCTGACACTCTGCAATTAAGTTTATCTGTATTAATACGAATCTCCATATCTCCACCACCATTAATATCAACAACAGCATCAGACACTTTTTCCCTGGACCTTAGAAACAGGTCGCCTCCTCCTGTCATTCTGCAGGAGACAACACTTGTAATAACTTCAGATTCCAGATCACCTCCACCTGACATATTAATTTTATAATCTTTAATGTTACCTCCGATTTTTGCATCTCCGCCACCGGAGATATAGCATTTCACTCCATCTGAGTTGACAGTCGAACTGAAATCACCTCCTCCGCTCATGTTGATACTAAGTTCATCAACATTTATAGGAGTCCTGCTTGTTACATCACCACCACCGGAAACATTAAGATCATCAATATTTTTAAAGGTTATCAAAGCCTTCATGGGTTGAGTTGACCAGATATTATTCCTTGTATAGATTTTAAGAGTTCCATTATCCACTTTAACGGTAATATAGTCAAAAAGATTCTTCTGGGCTGTCAGAACAAGTGATTCTGAATTACCCTGATTCAGGATTACATCAAAACCACCTGATACCTCAATTCCTTTAAAATCAGAAACATTATATTTCTTGTCAACCGGCAATCCACGTCCTTTGACCGGGAAAATTGATTGCGAATATGTATAAGATGTAAGCAATGTTAACACGACCAAAAAGATCGTATTGATGTAATTGAATTGTTTTTTCATTTGTATGATTTTTTTGGATATATCAGGTTAGAATAAATTAATTATCAAATATAAAGACGTATTAATTGTAAATATGTTGCAAGATTCAGTAACATTCAATAGCCACGAATAAAAAAAATCTTTTATCGAGGCTTTTATTGTTGATAGTTATAAAAAAAGTATTTTATGATTCTATTTGATATCTTCTGATTAACACATTTATATAATACGAAGCTTGTTAAATCAAGAAATTTATGACCCTAATTCTGACCCTAATAAACAAAAAA
>CAZOZU010000204.1:0-4667 GCA_964584355.1 uncultured Rikenellaceae bacterium | reverse complement strand
CAACATCAGAAAGATTTCCAGCCGCTCATGTGCTAAATGCACATGAGCGGTTGTATTTAATAGACTGCGGTGAAGGTACACAAATGCAGTTACGTAAAAGCAAGATAAGATTTGGTAAAATAAACCATATCTTCATAAGCCATCTTCATGGCGACCATGTTTTCGGACTTTACGGACTCTTATCAACCTTTAGCCTTATGGGAAGGAATAACAAATTGTGCCTCTATGCTCCTGAAAACTACAGAAATATACTCTATTCACATCTTGATGATTTCGATATTCACCTGAATTTTGAAATAGAATTTAATGCACTGCAAGGAAAAGATCCTCAAATAATACATAATGACAAGTATCTTACAGTTACATCATTTCCACTGGAACACAGAGTGCCGGCATTCGGATTTTATTTCAGAGAGAAACCTTATGACAGGAATATAATAAAAGAAGCTATTGAGCTTTATAAAATTCCGGTGGTAAGAATACCTGCTATTAAAAAGGGTGCTGATTTTATTACATCTACTGGTGAGGTGATTAAAAATGAAGATATAACACACCCGGGTCCAAAACCACTCTCTTATGCCTATTGCAGCGATACAAAATACTTTAAACGTCTTGCTTCCTTTGTAAAAGATGTTGATGTTTTGTACCATGAAGCCACATTTGATAAAAGTATGCCGGAAATGGCAAAGACAACCGGCCATTCAACAACACATGATGCTGCCAGAACCGCCGCCGATGCAAATGCAGGAACATTGATAATAGGCCATTTCTCGTCAAGATATAAGGATATTGATCCTCTTATCGATGAAGCAAGATCAATATTCCCTGATACCTATCCTGCTATCGATGGAAAAACCTATGAGATAGGTAAAAATATTAATCTGTAAACAAAGAATTTCTATATTTGAGCTCATTTTAAAGAAAAATCCTGCGAATTTGGAGGAGAAAATATTAATACTGGATTTCGGATCACAATATACTCAGCTTATTGCCAGGCGAATAAGGGAATTAAATGTCTATTGTGAGATTTATCCTTTTAATAATTTCCCTCAACCTGACGGATCTGTCAGAGGAGTAATTCTCTCCGGTAGTCCTGCCTCGGTGCGTGATGAAAATGCACCGGTACCTGATTTGAAAAAAATAAAGGGATACCTTCCTCTGCTCGGAGTATGCTATGGAGCTCAATATCTTGTCCAGGGCTACGGAGGTGAAGTATTAGCATCAAACAACCGTGAATACGGCAGAGCCAGTCTTGTTGATATTAATACATTGGATCCATTATTCAGAAATATCACACCAGGATCACAGGTATGGATGTCACACGGAGATACTATTACACTACTTCCCGATAATTATGAGATAACAGGATCGACAGCTGATGTTAAAGCAGGAGCATTCCATATAAAAGGTGAAGATACATGGGGTATACAATTCCATCCTGAAGTGTGGCATACAACAGAAGGAACCAGGATACTTGCCAACTTTGTAACCGGTATCTGCGGATGTTCTCAAACCTGGACACCCGTTTCATTTGCGGAGTCATCTGTGGCAAACCTGAAAAAACAACTTGGAGATGATAAAATTATTCTGGGTCTTTCGGGTGGTGTGGATTCTACTGTGGCTGCTTCCCTTATAAACATAGCGGCAGGTAAGAATCTTACATGTATATTTGTTGATAATGGATTACTCCGTAAAAATGAATTCCAAAGGGTACTGGAGTCATATTACGGATTGGGACTAAATGTTATCGGGGTAGATGCTTCCGACAGATTCCTGAATGAGCTTAATGGTGTGAGCGATCCGGAAAAAAAGAGAAAAATAATTGGCCAGGTGTTTATTGAAGTATTTGAGAGGGAGGCACTTAAAGTAAAGGATGTGAAGTGGTTGGCCCAGGGAACAATTTACCCTGATGTTATTGAATCAACATCAGTTAATGGTCCGTCAGCAAAAATAAAATCACATCATAATGTAGGAGGACTCCCCGAAAAAATGCATTTGAAAGTAGTTGAACCACTCAGACTGCTGTTTAAAGATGAAGTAAGAAAATTGGGTTATGCCCTGGGATTACCCGAATATATATTGAAAAGACATCCTTTCCCGGGACCGGGTCTGGCAGTACGCCTGCTGGGAAAGATATCAAGGGATAAACTTGATATATTGAAGGAAGCAGATGAGATATTTATATCCGGATTAATAAGAGAAGGTCTGTACGACTCCGTATGGCAGGCAGGGGCAATCCTTTTGCCTGTTCAGTCTGTTGGTGTTATGGGCGATGAAAGAACTTATGAGCATGCTATCGTCCTCAGAGCAGTAAGCTCAACCGATGGCATGACAGCAGACTGGTCACCCTTGCCTCATGACTTCCTGTCAGCAATATCATCCGAAATAATAAACAGGGTTAAAGGTATTAACAGGGTTGTATATGATATAAGTTCCAAACCTCCTTCAACAATAGAATGGGAATAGAGGGAGGTCGGAAGTCGGGAGCTGGAAGAGTTGATCGAGAGGAATATAATATTTTTGAAAAACAAAAAGGCATACAAATTGTTAATTGAATAATAAATTTAATAGATGAAGCTAAGACGTATAGGAATTATAACAGCAGTATTATTTGTGCTTGTTTCAAAAGTTGCATTCAGTCAGGTTTTGAATGAGGGTACATTTAAGATAGGAAGGACATTAAGCCTGATAGATGCATTTTATCTTGATACAGTAATTATTGATAAGCTGACTGAAACAGTAATAATAGATATGTTGAGAGACCTTGATCCTCACTCAACATATATTTCTGCAAAGGATGTAAAGGATATGAATGAACCGCTGCAAGGTAACTTTGAAGGTATTGGAATCCAATTTAACCTTCTTAAGGATACTATCATAGTTATTGAACCTATTTCGGGAGGACCTTCTGAAAAGGTTGGATTACGTGCGGGAGACAGGATAATAAGTATTGACGGAGAGAATGTTACAGGAATAGGGATCTCAACCAACGGAGTGAGAAGCAGGTTGCTTGGGCCAAAAGGGACAAAAGTGAATATTAACATCTTCAGAAAAGGAGAAGAAGATATCCTTGACTTTACAATCATACGGGATAAAATACCAATAAACAGCCTTGATGCAGCCTATATGCTTGATGAAGAGACTGGTTATGTAAAGCTAAATAAATTTGCCCTTACGACTGTTAAAGAATTTAATAATGCCCTTGATACACTCCTGAAGAGTAATATGAGGAATATTATTGTTGACCTTCGTGGTAATGGGGGAGGAGTAATGACTGCTGCAACAGAGCTTGCTGATGATTTCTTTTCAACCAAAAATCTGCTGGTATACCTTAAAGGAAGGAAGAAACCCAGAGAAGATTATAAATCTTCCGGGGGAGGACCTCTTTCACTGGCCAGAGTGGTTGTTCTTACCGACGAAGGATCAGCTTCAGCCAGTGAGATATTTGCAGGTGCTCTTCAGGATTGGGACAGAGGTGTTGTTATCGGAAGACGTACCTTTGGGAAAGGACTAGTACAAAATGGCTATTACCTTACCGACGGGTCAATGATCAGACTTTCAATAGCACGTTATTATACACCAACGGGGCGATTAATACAGCGACCCTATAATGATGGTTATGAAAAATATGTATCTGATTTTTATGGAAGGTATTCAGCAGGCGAAATGATGTCAGCCGATAGCATCCATTTTCCTGATTCACTTAAGTTTAAAACTTTGATCAATAAACGAACAGTATATGGTGGCGGCGGTATTATGCCGGACATTTTTGTGCCTGCAGACACTTCAAATTATTCTGATTATTACAGGACACTTGTAAGAAAAGGAATACTCAATTCATTTGTCCTTGAATATGCCGATAAGAACAGAAAAACAATAAACTCTGAATTTAAAACATTTGATGATTTTAAAGAACGTTTTAAATTTTCTGCTGATGAATTAAAAGATTTTATTAAGCAAGGAGAGGAGGGAGGCGTAAAATATGATGAAACACAATATAAAACATCTGAAAAGGAAATCCTTATGGTGCTGAAAGCTCTGGTGGCAAACAATATATGGCAGACAAATGAGTATTACCGTATCGTCAATGAAGATGATAAGGTAATCGACAAAGCCCTTGAGATAATCTCAAGTCAGGATACATATAACACAATACTCGGATACCTGTAGTACAATGTAACAGGCAATAATCTGATTTTAGCCGGTTCTGTTGGCATTATAGAAGAATTCATATTCGTAGTTGATATCACCTTCAGCTTCACTTTCAGAATATGACCACACCAAAATATCTTCATCAATGGTTATATCCCATGTAAATGTTCCATTTGAGAAAATCAATGTAAGTGTACTGCCGCTAAGTGTCCAGTTAAAGTTGCCGGACATTTGATTATCCTCGTACATTATTCCAACTCCCTCCTCAGCAAACTGGACAGCCATCTCACCTGACTCAGGGTAAATAGTAACTTCAGATTTCTTCACATTATTCTGATAGATTATGTATTTATATGATGTTACTTCCCATTTACCGATGATAGCCTCATCAAGGGGTAGCTCTTTTTTACAGGATGTTACCAGGGAAGAGAGGAGTAATATTGCTGTAAGCGCGATAGGACTAAGTCTGTTCATTCTATATAAGATTAATTTCCGGAAAGGTAGTTTTTTATGAT
>CAZOZU010000203.1:0-4674 GCA_964584355.1 uncultured Rikenellaceae bacterium | reverse complement strand
AGCAACTCAGACAGATCGCTGAAAAATACGATATCTCCATAATAGGGCCAAATTGTCTTGGAATAATAAACACTGATCCCCTGATTAATCTTAACGCATCATTTGCCCGTAAAATGCCAGAAAAAGGAAATATTGGGTTTCTGTCTCAGAGCGGGGCACTATGTACTGCAGTTCTTGATTATGCTCTGGCAAAACATATTGGCTTCTCAAAGTTCATAAGTTTTGGCAACAAGGTTGATATCAGCGAAATCGACCTTATCTATTACCTGATGGAGGATGATGAAACAAAGGTCATCCTGTTATACCTGGAAGAGATCACCAACGGGCGTGCACTGATGAAGGTTACAAAGGATGTTATAAGGAAGAGCGGAAAACCTGTCCTGATTCTCAAATCAGGTCGTACTGAGGCAGGAGCTTTTGCAGCAGCATCTCATACCGGATCGCTGGCCGGAGATGATGAGATTTTTGATGCTGCTTTTAAACAGGCCGGGATAATACGTTGTTCCGATATTGAAGAGATGTTCAATATTGCCATAGCTTTTGCTTATCAGCAGGCTCCCAAATCAAACAAGGTCGCAATAATTACCAATGCAGGCGGTCCTGGTGTTCTTACGACCGATGCAGCTATACAAGACGGACTCCAACTGGCAAAATTTTCGGAAGAGACCACAAGAGAGTTCAAAAAATCATTACCTGCAACAGCAAATATCAAGAATCCCGTGGATGTAATCGGTGATGCTAAAGCTGACAGGTATAATATAGCATTGAACGGAGCTTTCAGGGATCCTGATGTTGATGCAGTTTTTGTGATCCTTACCCCTCAGTCCATGACAGATATCGAGGCTATTGCCAGAGAGGTTGTAAAGGTTTCAAACCAGTATTCCAAACCGGTTTATACCAGCTTCATGGGAGAAGCTGATGTTGCCGTCGGTGTTGATATTTTGCTGAGTAACAAGATCCCGCATTATATCCTCCCTGAATCAATGTGCCGTAGTTTCTCAAGGGTCTATCAATTCTATCGTGATCTTGATAAAAAGCTCCATAAGCAACATGTTTTTCCGGATATTGATACAAAAGCTGCTCAAAAAATAATTGACGAAGCTATAGAGAATAATCATTTTTATCTGAATGAAAATATAGCCGGTCAAATACTTAAAATATATGGTATCCCGGTTGTTGAGAGCAAGCTTGTTACTTCACCCGAAGAGGCAGCTTCGGCAGCAAAAAGAATTGGATTTCCCGTGGTAATGAAAATAGTGTCAGACGATATTATTCACAAATCCGATATAAAAGGAGTTGTATTAAATATAAATTCTGCTGAAGAAGCGAGAAAAACATATAATACTATCACTAAGAATATCCTTCAGAATAAACCTGATGCGGATATAAAAGGTATACTTGTCAGCCTTATGGTTTTATCGGGTGAAGAAGTAATATTGGGAGTAAAGAGAGATCCCTCATTCGGGCCTGTGATAATGTTCGGACTAGGCGGAGTATATGTCGAAGTATTTAAAGATGTCAGTTTCAGAGTTGCACCGATAGACGAAGCTATTGCAGATTCGATGGTGAAACAGGTAAAATCATTTAAGATACTCGAAGGAATAAGGGGTAAAGTGCCACGCGATATTACGTCAATAAAAGAATGCCTGATGAGATTAAGTCAGCTGGCTATCGAATGTCCTCAAATCAGTGAGCTGGATATCAATCCTTTAATTGTCATGGATGAAACCAAGGGTTGTTATGTCGCTGATGTGCGTATCATGCTTGATACTTCCGGAAATAAATAAAAAATAATAACATTTAAATCATAATGCTATGAGAATCATAATCAAGAAAAACCCTGACGAGATAGGGGAATGGACAGCCTCGTATATCATTAACAAAATCAAAAAAGCTAATCCGACAAGCGAGAACCCGTTTGTTCTCGGTCTGCCTACCGGATCATCACCCATACCGGTGTACAAAGAATTTATCAAGAAGCATAAAGCAGGAGAAATTTCCTTTAAAAACGTTATTACCTTCAATATGGATGAGTATGTAGGCCTCGATGAAAATCATACTGAAAGCTATCATTATTTTATGTATGATAACCTGTTTAATCATATTGATATCCCAAAGGAAAACATTAATATCCTGGATGGTAACGCTAAAGATCTCGAAAAAGAATGTGCCGATTATGAGAAAAAGATTGAAGCCGCAGGCGGTATCGATCTTTTCCTCGGAGGAATTGGTCCCGATGGTCATATTGCTTTCAATGAGCCCGGTTCTTCTCTTACCTCAAGGACAAGGATCAAAACCCTCAGGTATGATACTATCCTTGCAAACTCAAGATTCTTTGGCGGAGATATTTCCAAGGTGCCGAAACTGGCCCTCACAGTGGGTGTCGGAACAGTAATGGATGCCAAAGAAGTGGTAATTGTTATATCAGGCGCCAATAAAGCACGTGCTTTGAGAGAAGTGGTTGAAGGAGGTATCAGCCATATGTGGACATGCTCAATACTCCAGATGCATCAAAAAGGCGTTATAGTATGTGATGAACCATCTACACTCGAGCTTCATGTTCAAACCGTTAAGTATTTTATGGATATAGAAAAGGCAAATGTCAATAATGAATATCTGTTTTAATTAACCGGATAAAATTTTATGACTTACAGGAATCTGACAAAGGAAGAGACTGAAAAACTGATCTCCAGGAATTGTACTGCCGACAACTGGTCAGGTATTACAGTTTCAGAAGGATTCACTCCTGAAAATATCAGTAGCACAAGGTTTGAAGGTATTGTAAAACTGGGTAAACTAGAAGGATCCACTGAGGTTGAAAAAAGCGTTATCAAACCGTGTGGGATATTTAACAGCCTGATAAGTAATTGTGAAATAGGTGATAATGTTCATATATCTGATGTCAGAATACTTAAAAACTATATAATAGAAGAGAACGCAGTCATTTCGAATGTCGGTTCACTTATTGTAACCGAAGAATCAACATTCGGTAACGGCACCGAAATAGAAGCTTTGAATGAGGGCGGGGGACGGGAACTGCTGATATATGATTGCCTTTCCTCTCAAATAGCTTATCTGACAGTACTTTACAGGCATGATAAAAATTTTACAGATAAAATTCTTGGTATAATCAGGGATTATTGTGAATCCTTACGGTCTGATAAAGGACTGATACAATCAGGTGCAAGAATCCTTGATTCCCTGCATATCTGTAATGTAAATATCGGCAGTTATGCTACAATCTCAGGTATTAGTAAGCTTGAAGAAGGAACTATAAAAAGCTGTAGTGAAGCACCTGTTTTTATCGGAACCGGTGTTATTGCAAAACACTTTATAATATTATCAGGATCAACAGTAGACGGAGGTACTGTAATTGAAAAGTGCTTTATCGGCCAGGGAGTTAAAATGGGGAAACAATATTCAGCCGAGAACTCGGTATTTTTTGCCAACAGCGAAGCATTTCATGGTGAGGCATGCAGTCTGTTTGCAGGACCCTATTCTGTAACCCATCATAAATCTACTCTGCTGATAGCCAGCCTTGTCTCCTTTTTCAATGCCGGAAGCGGTACAAACCAGAGCAACCATATGTATAAACTTGGACCCTTGCATCAGGGTATCCTGGAACGGGGCTCCAAAACAGGATCATTCTCATACCTGCTGCTGCCATGTCATATTGGTGCATATACCGCCGTGATGGGTAAACATTATGCAAATTTCGATACTTCTGATTTTCCTTTTTCATACATCTCTGAAGAAAAAGAGAGAAGTGTACTTACTCCGGCTATGAATCTTTTTACTGTCGGAACACGCAGAGACATAGATAAATGGCCGACAAGAGACAGAAGAAAGGATCCTGTTAAACTTGATCTTATCCACTTCGAATTATTCAGTCCATATATCGCAGGTAAAATAGTCAACGCGATAAATATTCTTAATGAACTTACTGAAAAAACAGCTGTAAAACAGGATTATGTAAACTATAAGGGAATCGGTATACACAGGCTTCTCTTTAAGACAACACGTAAATACTATGAAATGGCCCTGAAAATATATATTGGCCGTGAAGTGGTTAAGCGCCTGAAGGATTTAAACAGCCGTCCCTCGCTATCCGATATTAAAAATATACTGACAGTGGAGAATGCTGAAGGGACAGGTAAATGGGTCGATATCTGTGGGATGTTCTCCCCGGTTAATAAAATTGATCAGATTATTGATTCAATCAAAACCGGTAAAATAAGATCTATTGATGAATTACAGGAAAGTCTGATCTCGATCTTCAACAATTACAACAAATATGCATGGGCCTGGTGCCTGGACCTGATTTGTCAGCAGACGGGAAATAAACCGGAGAATATTTCTGCCAAAAATTTAATTCAGATCATCACCGACTGGAAAACAAATGCCGTTAAACTTAACAATATGATACTGAAAGATGCTGAAAAAGAGTTTGACACAAGCAGTAAAATAGGATTTGGTATCGATGGTGATATTGCTACCAGGAATAGTGATTTTCAATCTGTCCGGGGAGAATTTGATAAAAACAAATTTGTTATAAGCTTACAAAAAGAATCAACAGAAATAGAAGAGAAAGCTGACACTCTGCTAGCTATTCTAGAAAATCTCAAATAAGAACTTTATTAATCAGCTCCAAACAGGACAAACATAAAGGCTGCC
>CAZOZU010000202.1:0-4687 GCA_964584355.1 uncultured Rikenellaceae bacterium | reverse complement strand
CTTCTATACGAGTCATAAAGTATCTTCCGATCCCGTCCATGCAACTTCAAAAGCGATCCTTTCAGGTACCGATGTTGAATGTATCTGGGAAAACTACACTTATAAGACACTGCCTGATGCGGTTGAAAGGGGTCTGGTTAAAGAAGAAGATATCAATAAAAGTCTGATGCGGGTGTTAACAGGCCGCTTCGATCTTGGTGAAATGGACGACGATTCAATTGTCCCATGGGCACAAATACCTGCATCGGTAATTAACAATGAAGAACACCGGAGCCTTGCACTGGAAATGGCACGCAAATCAATGATACTTCTTCAGAACAAAAATGAGATACTTCCATTAAAGAAATCGATCAAAAAAGTAGCTGTAATCGGTCCCAATGCCGATGATGAATCTATGTTATGGGGAAATTATAATGGAACACCGGTAAGAACAATAACCATTCTTGACGGGATTAAATCAAAACTCAGGAGTAACAAAATTCTTTATGACAGGGATTGCGATCTGGTAGAAGATAAAGAAATTGAAAGTTATTTTTCAAAATGTTCAATTGATGGCAAAGCAGGATTCAAGGCATCTTACTGGGCTAATCCGCAACGTACAGGAAATCCTGCTGCAACACAGCAAATACGCAATCCGATAAAACTAACAGCATCCGATCAGCAAGGATTCGCACCAGGTGTAGAACCCAAAGAATTTTCTGCCAGATATGAAACTGATTTTGTTGCACCGGAAACAGAGGAGATTGTTTTTAAATGTGGTGCAACCGGATTTTTCGAATTGCTGGTAAATGGCCAGTCACTTATAAAATACCAGTACCACAGGACAGTTTTATCACGCATTCCATTTAAGATGGAAAGCGGGAAAAAATACAATATTGAAATCCGTTATACCCAATTGTACAACTGGGAAGCAAATATCGAATTTGACTTTGGTAAAGAAGTAGATATAGATTTTACCAGACTTGTAAGTAAACTTGAAGGAATTGATGTAGTAATATTTATCGGGGGCCTTTCTACAAACCTTGAAGGTGAAGAAATGCCGGTGACTTATCCCGGTTTTAAAGGTGGCGACCGTACTGATATTGAACTGCCTTCTATACAACGCAGATGTCTGAAGGCTTTAAAAGATGCCGGGAAAAAAGTTGTTTTCGTAAATTGTTCGGGATCGGCTATTGCTCTGGTTCCCGAAACCGAAAGCTGCGATGCCATTCTTCAGGCCTGGTACGGCGGTGAATCCGGCGGACTGGCCGTTGCAGACGTACTCTTCGGTGATTATAACCCATCAGGAAAGCTCCCTGTAACTTTTTACAGGAACATGCAACAATTGGGCGGTTTCGAAGACTACTCGATGAAAGGACGAACATACCGATATATGTCAGATCCTCTTTTCCCGTTTGGATATGGATTAAGCTATACCACCTTTAATATAGGTACGGCAGAATTAAGCAAAACCCGGATAAATACCAGCGAAACAGTTCATATTACTATTCCTGTAACTAATTCAGGAAAACTTGACGGAACTGAAGTCATACAGGTTTATGTTCGCAAGGTAAATGATGTTGAAGGTCCGTTAAAAACTCTCAGGGGCTTTAAGCGCGTTGAGGTCGCAACAGGAAAAACCAAACAAGTTACTATCGATCTTACACCATCGTCGTTTGAGTTCTACGACTGGAATCATCGGAAAATGGCAGTAACACCGGGCGAATACGAAGTATGTTACGGGAATAGCTCTGATTCCAAGGATTTGAAAACTGCAAAAGTAACCATTTACTAATATTATTTTAGAATTGGTTGAATTCATATTTTGAAAATCATCTCATTGCATGTTTTCAGGGGATATCAGACAAATAAAAATATTAATTAAATAAGTAAAATGAAATACTAAATAATATAATACATTTCGAATATTACTGAAGGACTGAAAAACAATTATTTTTTAACAATAAATATATAATCATGAAAAGTAACAAAGCTGCTGTAAATTCACTATATGTTGTTTTTACGGCAATTTTAGTGTTGCATGCATCATGCTCTTCTTTGAATCAAAAATCATCTGATTCAAAGGAGATGGTCGTATGGTATAACAAGCCTGCCGGCAATGTCTGGCTTGACGGATTATTTATAGGAAATGGCTATATGGGAGCTAATGTCTTTGGTAAAGTACAGAATGAAAGGATAGCCCTGAATGAATCTACATTCTGGTCCGGAAGACCCCATGATTATAACGATCATGATGCCTATAAGTATTTCGATCAAATTAAGAACCTTGTCTTTGCTGATAAATTTGCAGAGGCAGAAGAACTGGTAAACGAACAATTCTACGGAATACCTGTGGCACAACAGGCATATCAGCCTCTGGGAGACCTTCTCCTCGACTTCAGTGTTACAGGCGATTCCATCAGCGATTACTATCGCGAACTGGATATGGAAACCGGTATTGTAAAAGTCAGGTACACTGATGGCAACGTTAAGATGAAACGCGAAGTATTTATGTCATATCCCGACCATGTGATGGTAATGAAAATATCAGCAAACAAACCCGGAAGTGTATCAGTTGAGACAAAACTCAAGAGTCCTTTTCTTGAAAAAACAGCTGTAAAAGACAACAGGTTAACTATAAATGGTATATGGCGATATCTTCCCGAAACCGAAAGCTGGCTTATAGCAAAAGTTGAAGGAACCGGTATTAGTTTTCAGACAGATGTTATTGCACTACCTGAAAAGGGGACATTACAGACAACCGATTCCAGTCTTATTATAAATAATGCCAATTCCGTGACATTCATCCTTACCGCAGCTACAAGCTTTGTAAACTATAAGGACATAAGCGGAGATCCCGCTGCCAGTTGTGAGAAAATCCTTGCGGATGTAAATGATAAGAATTTTAAAACATTAAAGAATACCCATCTGAATGATTTTACCGGCCTGATGAGCCGGGTACATCTTAAGACAGGAGATCCGGCAATGAACGAAAAACCCACAGATGAAAGGATTACCGGTATTAAAAAAGGCCTCTCCGATCCGGATCTTCTCACTAAAATATTTCAGTTCGGCCGTTATATCCTGGTTTCAAGCAGCAGGTCAGGCAGTCAACCTGCCAACCTTCAGGCGCGATGGAACCAGGATCTGCTTCCAAACTGGGGCAGTAAATACACAATAAACATCAACACGGAGATGAACTACTGGCCGGCTGAAGTAACCAACCTGTCAGAGTGCCACATACCATTGTTTGACATGCTGAAGGACCTGGCAGAAAATGGGGCAAAAACTGCAAAGGCGTATTACAATGCAGGGGGCTGGGTGGCACATCATAATACCGACCTGTGGAGGGGCACTGCACCTGTTGATGCTGCACGGTATGGAATGTGGCCGGTTGGAGGAAGCTGGCTATGCCGGCATATCTGGGAACATTATCTTTATACAGGTGATGTCGAATTCCTGAGAGAATACTATCCGATAATGAAAGGATCAGCTCAGTTTCTGATGGATATTATGACTACTGAACCCAAACACAACTGGCTGGTTATCCCGTTCTCAATGTCTCCTGAACAGGGATATTTTGTCAGTCAGGGTGCTGAAGAGTGTTTCTTATCCCCGTCAACTACTATGGATATCGGGATTATAAGAGACCTTTTCCCACACTGTATTGAAGCAGGGAAGATTCTTAATATCGATAAAGAGTTCGGAGATAAACTTGAAGAAGCTCTGAAAAAAATACCGCCATATCAGATAGGAAAAGACGGGCTTCTTCAGGTATGGATCGAAGATTGGATAAGAGGCAATGAGGGTCACAATGAGTCGCCAAACTTCGGATTCTTTCCCGGAAACTCAATTACGTTACGGGGAAATCCGGAAATAGCTGAGGCAATCAGGAAATGGTTGGAACCACGCCGCATCTGGCTCTTCTGGAATAGCACCTGCGATATTTGCTACTGGGCAAGGCTAGAAAATGGAGTAAAAACCGATACCGTTATTAAACAGTTTTTCTTTACCGGAATGGGCAGAGGAGGAATCGGGAACAATTTTCATAACACAGGGAGTAACCAGTCGGATGCCAACTTCGGATATACAGCAGGTGTAGCTGAATGCCTTTTGCAAAGCCATGCAGGAGAAATATCCTTGCTACCTGCCTTACCTGTAAGCTGGAAAGACGGATCGGTGACCGGGCTTATGGCAAGAGGCGGATTCGAAGTCAATATTGAATGGAAGGACGGAAAACTTACCAGGGCTGAGATCAAATCCCTGCTTGGCAATTCATGTGTGGTAAGGGCTAACGGGGAAATTACAAAGTACAGTCCGGCTAAAGGTGAAACAATTGTTATACAATGAAAAATAAGAATCTTTCAAGACGCCGGTTTGTTATATCTGGAGGCGTGGCAGCTACTTCCATAGCCATGATCCCAATCCAGGCTCAGGCAGCACATAGATCCGATTTTGCAGACCCTGCAACAAATAGATCCATGGAACAGGAAAAACCAGCTGATGGCATTTACAATATCAGGAATTTCGGGGCAAAAGGCGATGGTACAACACTCGATTCTCCTGCAATAAATGAGGCGATAGAATTTTGCAGTTCAAATGGTGGAGGAACAGTTCTTGTTCCTCCGGGTATTTATCTTTCCGGTACAATACATCTGAAAAGTAACATGATATTCCATATTGAATCCGGAGCCACAATCATGGGAAG